>NZ_LWFU01000466.1:0-8208 GCF_001635135.1 Oleiphilus sp. HI0080 | reverse complement strand
GATTGCTTGACGCTAACGCTTGGTCACTAAATTCTGTTGAAAATTCGAATAAAGCGAGTTGCGCATCATACCTAGGTTCGCAACCATACAGGTCTCGATACTCATCAGCGTAAACCGGTTTTTCGTAATCTAGCCATAGCCTAGTAGGCGTAATACGCGGGCTGACTTCAGACCTTACAAGGTTCAGTAAATAGGTAAAAATCGACTCGCAACAGAAGCGTCGTTGCTCTTGTGATATCTCTCTTTTATAAGGGTAGGTTAACGCGATCGATAGTCGGTCTTTCGATTCGTGAAATGTCAGGTGATAAGCCGCACCTTGCATGTAATGCAATTCGTTAATGATCTGCAAACTTCTTTTGAACGATGACGCTGTCATCAGAACTCTAGAAAAATCACATAAAGCGTGTGGCTGTAAAAGCCTGCCATAGTGCAGGCCTATGTCAGAACTTGGATCGGCACCGTAGATATCACGAATTAAATTGCCGAAGGCATTTTTCGACTCCAATGTTTGTCCATAACCCAATATGACCCTTTCGGCGTCGAGTGGGCTAAGTTTTAGTTCTTCTGGAGCAAGTTCCAAAAGTAGTCTTAAATATATTTCGTCAAGCATGGCGATTCAAACATAGTTCGCACGGCGTGCTTCGTATGTTTGCCCAGTCCTTTAATTGTTATTTTATGGCGGTTAATGCTTTCGTCTAGGCTAGCGTATTGATCGTTAGTTGGCTTTTTTGTTTTACCTTTTTCGGCGTAACCAATAAACGATATAACTGACAGGCGGCGAAAATCAGTCTACCGAGTTTGGAGCAGGATGTTCGTGACGCCGCTCTCACTAGTGTGTTGGCCGAAAGAGCATCGCTTCATGCTAAATCGAACTGTGATGTAGGTCTCAACAACCCGCTATTTTGATTGTTTACTGGCCGAAAAGAACCAGATGTATCCGTTTTTAACCAAGTTGTGCGCCTTTTGACTCATTTGTTAACAAGTGTTGCGCTAAACTTTTGCGCACCGCTTATTTGGTGGTAACGAAAGAAAACTTGGAGAGAAACAATGATAAATCTAAAAAAAGTTGTATCTAAAGTTGTAAAGGTGGCAGCCTTTTCGGTTGTTGCTATTAGTGTTGTTGGTTGTACGGGCAACCCATATGAAGAAACCGTTAACGGTCGAAATGATGTCGTGACCCTGGGCGACTCCATTTTCGATTTGAATGGCGTTATCCAAGAAACGTTGGAAGCGCGCGCGGGCACTCAGTTCCGTGATTACACGCAGTCAGGTGCCGAGTTGCAAGGTGGTTTGCTAGCGCCATCCGTTGTAGAGCAATATAACGCAGCTAACGCGCACAATGGCAACATCAGCACGATCCTAATGGATGGTGGCGGTAACGACATCCTGATCCCTGCTACTTTGCTTGACCCATATGGCTGCCGTACGCACTGGTGGAGATGGTGGCCTTCAAGTTCTTGCTACAATCTGATCGAAGACCAGTACTACAACGCGGTTAGTCTGCTTAACACGATCGATGCTGATGGTGTGGCTAATGTTGTATGGTTGGGTTATTACGAGCTTCCACGTGGTAATGCAAACCTAACTACTGCACTTAACTACGGTGATGACTTACTTGGTTATGCATGTGAAGTGAGCTCAGCTGCAAGCTGCCAGTTTGTTGATCCACGCGGCACGGTTCCAGCGAGCCAAGTTGAAGGTGACGATATTCACCCAACTCCAGCTGGATCAGTTAACCTAGCGAATCAAATTGAGCCAGTATTGTTCCCGCTTCTATAGGGCACATATCTGACAGAGATACGGAGCAAGTCTGTATCTAGAAAACGCCCTCGTTCGAGGGCGTTTTTATTTGCGATGATTTTAATTGGTGTGAGCCGGTTCTAATCTAGCGGTTTTGGTGCATGGTTAAATAGCTTTGTAAGCTTCGAAGAATCAGGACTAACGATGAAAAAAATAATAATTTTTGCTAGTGCAGTGTTTGTAGCTGGTGGCATCACATATCTTTCCTTTCAGTCTCAATCAGAAAATGAAATAGCTAGAGATGGCTCCTTTGGTAGTGGGAATATGGCGCCTGAGATAGGACAAAATGGCGCAATAAAGCAAGCTGCGATACCCGAGGTGCTCAAGAAGAGGGGGGGCATGACGCCAGATTCTCTCGTGGAGCAACTGAGCGTAAAAATGCGACAGCAATTTGCTGACAGCATTAACAGTATCGTTGTGCAGGTTAGTTTAAAAGATATGCGAGTGGGCTTGGAGTCAGAGTTTCCGGGGCAAGGTTCTCAGATGTTTGAAGAGATCCTTAGGCGGGCATTTCCTGAGCTTGCTGACCAGATTTTGCTCGCCATTGCCAACATGGATGCATATGACGAGTGGCTGGTTGATAGCTATCTCGATTTGAATGATATGAATGCCGTGGCCAAAGATAACACTGTTTGGAACAAGCGCATTGAGTTGTTTGGTGAAGAAGATGCGCGATTAATTTGGAATGAAGAGATCGCTCAAGATCAGCAGCGGGAGCGCAATGTCAAAACGGTTATGACGGAATTGAATACCGCCTATGATATGCCTTTGGAAGATCGCGTTTATACCATGCAGGTCGCTATGCAGGATAATTATGGCGATACCCCCGAGGGTTTACTAATGGGCACCGCGAGTGTGACGACCCAAATGGTGTTCCGGTTAGACTCTGTACAAAAAGAGTTAGCGGCGATGGAGGCCGACGAACGCCAAGAGACAATCAACCAAATGCGTTTGCAATTGGGTTTTCCTGAAGACCGCATTGGTGTTCTGGCAGAGCAGGACAAAAAGAATGACGAAATGTGGGATAAGGGTAATGCCTACATGGAAGAGCGAGAAGCGCTTGTTGCAACTTATCAGGGTGAAGACTTGGAAACCGAGCTTGATTTGCTGCGGCTGAAACACTTTGACGATCGCAGTGCATACTCGCTCAAGCAAGAAGAAGCGCTTGGTATGATGCGCTATGAGCGCCAGCGTATTTACGGTTTGAATTGATCATCCATTAACGTGAGCCTGTTTGCGGAGATGCTCAAGGCTCACAGCGGGTTTTCGCACTGTTAGGGTTTTAGCTTCTTATACGTCCCGTCTAGCCAACCCTGAATTTCAGACATGTACCACGGAGAGAAGGGGTTGTCAGATACACCTCCAGCCGTTCGGGTATGCAACATGCCTTCATTCATGTCAGCGGCAATTCGCACCGAGGCTGCGAAGCTTGTTTTTCTGCCTGCTGACTCGTATAGCTGGCCCTGATGCGGTGTTGCGCGTCCGCCAATCATTGGTACCTCACCGCTGTCTATCCCAAAGTATTCAGGCACTTTGCCTTGTAAGAGGATGTTGGTGAACTTGAAACGATTTTGCTCTCCCCATGTGATCGAGACGAAGCCGGATTTCGCTTTTTCGAATGCATCACTAAAACACTGGTGCTGGCTTTTCTCCTTGAACCAGATTGAATTTGAGTCTAAAAAGCATCGATCGAAATTCTGATAGAAGTCAATGAACAGACAGGTTTGTTCGCGCAAATGTCGTGATAGCTCAGGGCTGATTTGTTCATCTTGGAATACCAATTGGCGTAGTTCTGTATAAAACGCCTCAAATAACGCAGCGCCCGTAGAGTAACGGTCGTAACACTTATCCCAGTCCAGAAGAATCTCAGCGAGCAAGCAATCGTTGAAGTGCTCTTTTAGAATCGGCGCAAGAATCGCCATATACTCTTCGGCTTGAAGGGAGTAGGTGTCCATTTGTATATCGCGTGAGCTGGCGATATCTTGTTTTTTGTCATCAGAGAGCAGCTGGGTAATCCTGCGAGCTCTATGGTCAGCCATCGGCATATTAATCGGTGATGCTGTACCAAACTCGTTTAAATCCTGATTGGCCGTAACAAAGAAACCTTGTTCAGGATTAAGTACGTTTGGAAGTTCCGAAGGTTTGTAAAATCCCGTCCAGTCGTAGTCCTTGTCCCAACCTAGGCCAGGAACGAAACCGTTCCAGCCTTTATTGCGCTTCGGACAAAGGCCTGACATTTGATAGGCGATGTTGTTGTCACGATCTGCGATGACCCAATTCCAAGCGCTCTCTATTTGTCCGCTAAAGTGCTGCATTTCTTCTGCGTTACGTGCGGTCACGAGCTGACGAGCTGCATTTAGACCAGCGGCCCCATAATTGGCAGGAGACCAAAGCGTAGAGAGGTAGAAACCCGGTTCTTGAGGATCTCCATCCAAAATACCGTGAGGATTTTCATAAAAGACTTCAACGTGGTCTAGGTTCTTTTTACGAAGAATATGCTCTTCTCGCATCTCGAATTTTCGCCATGATTTTCCTCTGCGATACTTGCCGTCTTTGCATTCTTCAATCCAGCTATCGACCGTATCTGCAAAGGTGTAGGTTGCTCCCCATGCGACGTCATAAGATCGGCCTATGAGCAATCCCGGAATGCCCGGCATACCATAGCCCATGGCTTGGTAGTCAGGGCAGCTAAGTACTGCTTCGTACCAAACATTGGGAAGCCGATTAACTTCGAGGTGGGGGTCGTTCGCCATTATGGCTGCGCCGCTTTTGGTTCGCGAGCCTGCGACAACCCAATTATTTGATGCCATCATGCGGGGTATTGCGGCTTGCCAAAGTAGCTCCAATGGAATGATGCGCTCAGGTAACTTCACTTTCTGAATCAGTTCGCGGTCATATTCTTGTCCTTCAAGAGGGAAAAGACTGGACAGTTTTTCATCGCTTACGCCATTTTGTACCAGTTCGATGAATAGGCGTTCTGATTCGGCCTGAGTTTGTGCGAGTGTGAGGTAACCGGTCATACGGAAGATTAAAATGATATCTGTAACGGTCCACGGCTCAGGTTCACCACTAAGTAGGCGCATTAGACTGACGCGGCGCGCTCTGAAGCCGGCGTTTATTCCATCGCATAGTGCCTGACACCAAGAGAGTGTATCTGGCTCTAATTGCCCGATGACTTTCTTCGCATCGCGACGCCAGTTCATCCGCCGGAAAAAACGGTCGATGTTGAGGTTATCTTCGGTGTCGTCTAGGAGTTCACATAAGCGGCCCTGTCCGAGAATGCGCATGAACTGGAGTTGCATGCTTCGATCAAATGCCTGGCAATAGCCAAGACCCCAGTTTAAATCATCAATTGAGTTTGCGTGAATGTGCGGAACACCGTGCTCATCTCGGGTAAGACGAAGGTTCTTCGGTCTAGGCCCTCGGATACGGATAGTTTGACTTTTAGGCAGTTTAAACATGATCGACTACTTTGTGATTATTTTTTAAAACACTATATTCTCTTTTATCGCATTCAACAATGCAGCAACAACCCAACGACAACCTAACGAAAACCCAACAACAAGGATGCCGACTTTGTTTATCGCATGCGCAGAATTGTTCAAGATCGGGATTGGGCCATCGAGCTCCCATACGATGGGCCCCATGCTAGCCGCGGTTTCTTTTCGAGATCGTGTAGGCGAGCTTATTCATGCATCAACGAAGCAAACGGATCAATCGCGACTTCAAGGCATGGTACTTGAGTGCACACTGTATGGTTCGCTCGCGTTTACTGGTAAAGGCCATGCGACAGATCAAGCGGTGATGTTGGGGCTTCATGGTTATTCTCCATCAGACTTGGTTGCTGAGAATGTTCCGGCGTTGCTCGATAATTTACATAAACGGAAAGGCATAGATATTGACGGTGTTGAGATTCGCTACACAGATGCGCAGTTGTATTGGGAGGCAACGAGCCTTGGACTCGCCCATCCAAATACGCTCGCATTTAGCTTGAAGCAGGGTGGGTCGGTTGTCTGTACTGAGCGCTATGTGTCCATTGGTGGTGGATTTGTGGTGACAGAGAGTGCTATGGATGTTCAGTCTTTGAATATCATTCCCAATATCGATGTGCCTTTTTCCTTCGACTCTGCAAGCGAAATGCTCGAAATGGCACGAAGCTCTGGCTTCACGATTTCTGAAATGAAGCGCCAAAACGAATATGTTCGTCAGCCAGAGACAGCGAAGCTGAGTGAGAGCATTGCGGATATATGGAATGCAATGGGTCAGTGTATCCGGCAGGGTTTGGATACTCAGGGTATCTTACCCGGAGGCCTTAAGGTGCAGCGCCGTGCTAGTGACTATTATCAAGATCTTAAAGGTGCGGAGTCAGCGCCTGAAAGCCATGAGTGGCTAAGCGCTTATGCGATGGCTGTTAACGAGCAGAACGCGAATGGTCAGATGGTGGTGACTGCCCCGACGAATGGCGCTGCCGGCGTGATTCCCGCCGTTCTCTATTATTTTGAGCAGCATTGCCTATCCTCGCAATGTTTAGCGGCGTCGCAGCGTGAAGACTTCTTCTTAACGGCGGCAGCCATTGGCGGACTGATAAAACATAATAGTTCGATTTCAGGCGCGGAGGTGGGCTGTCAGGGTGAGGTCGGTTCTGCCGCTGCAATGGCCGCTGCAGGCTTGTGTGCTGTTAAGGGCGGTAGCCCTGAGCAGATTGAGCATGCGGCTGAAATTGCGCTGGAGCATCATCTGGGAATGACCTGCGACCCAGTGCAGGGGCTGGTGCAAGTGCCATGCATTGAGCGCAACGCCTTTGGCGCAGTGAAAGCGTGGCTGGCGGCAGATCTCGCGTTGAGAACAAAGACTGGGCACGTAATGTCTCTGGATTCATGCATCAAAGCGATGCATGAAACCGGGCTGGCAATGTCAGATAATTACAAAGAGACCTCTCTTGGGGGGCTCGCTGCATCTTGGGTTGAGTGTTAGCCATGCTGCTGGTCGCTTAATCGCGGTCTGTACTTGCTTCGGAGGCTGCAATAACGTGAGGTTCGTCTGCCGCATCGGCATACCATCGCTGCATTGACGGTAGCGTGAGGATTTTGTCCATATAAGCGTGACTTGTGTCTGATACTTCGATGGCATATGTCGCAAAGCGTGATACGACAGGGGCGAACATACAATCGACAATGCTGAACTCGCCAAAGAGCCATTCGCCGTCATGTCGGTTGAGTGCATCTTGCCACATACCGTCAATGCGATGAACTTCATGCTCGCACTTCTCGCTGAGTTTAATCTTGCGACTGGCGCGACAGTTCATGGGGAGTTCGCTACGCAGAGCCGCAAATCCCGCATGCATTTCTGAACAATATGCGCGTGCAACGGCGCGTTCTTTAGCGCGCTGAGGCCACGCTCTATTATCCAGATGGTTCTCGGAGATATACTCGCATATCGCAAGGGATTCCCAGATGGTCATTTCTTCGTCAATTAAAACAGGAACTTTAAAGCTTGGTGAGTATTCTGCGAGCAACTCATGGCTGCGAGCCTGTCTGAGGGGAATTACCGTTTCTTCGAAATCGAGATCAAAGTGAGACAGCAAAAGCCAAGGACGCATCGACCAGGATGAATAGTTTTTGTTTCCAATGATCAGTTCCATGCCAGTCCTCCTGACAGAATTGAATTTGGGGTGGCGATGAGCGCAGGCTTACATGAATAGGGTTATCTCGAAACAACTCGCTCAAGACAATTAATTCAAAACAGCTAACTCAAAACAGCTAACTCAAAACAGCTAATTCACAACAACTAGTTCAAAACAGCTAACTCAAACAACGATCGCAAAAGAATTGAGCGTTTAGGCTATCCGCCAGATCGCTTAACAGTATAGCCTTTATCAGAAAGTAGCTGGGTGATTAAGTCTCGCTGATCACCTTGTATTTCAACTGTGTGTTCTTTCAACGCGCCGCCAACACCGCACTTCTTTTTTAGCTCTTTGGTGATAATCTTAAGCTGCTCTTTCTTCTCGAGAATGCCTTCGATTAACGTAACGCCTTTGCCACCGCGACCCTTTCGCTCGTAGCGAACACGAACAACGCCATCACCTTCTGGTGTTTCATCATCGCTGCACGTGCAGTTGTTTATAGCCTGTTTGCAACTTGGGCAGGTTTTTCCTACCTCAGTTGAGTAAACGAGGCCTCCAAGATCAGCAAAAGATTTCGCTTTCGGCATGACGCTTTCCTATACACATTAGACGTTTATTTTAAATGCTGAGTCGCTTAACGGGGCGCATTAGCGAGCGGGAGCCATAGATAGCGCCCAAGCCCACAACTAGATTTGACAGCGCAGCGCCAGCGTAAATGCCGTCTAGGCCAAAGTAAATAGACCCTAAATATGCGAGTGGTACGAAGAGTCCTATCAAACGCATAA
>NZ_LWFU01000465.1:0-10537 GCF_001635135.1 Oleiphilus sp. HI0080 | reverse complement strand
CGAATTTCTGTAAACGCTAAGGAAGACCTTAAAAGAATTTACGCTTATGGAATTGCCGAATTTGGTGAGTATCAAGCAGATGAATACTATTTTGGTTTCTTTGAGACCTTTGAATTAATTGCCTCAAATCCACTTCAATATCAGACCATAGATCATATTCGGCCAGGTTATCGGCGTTGTCCTTATTTGGCAGATACTATCTACTATCGAATAAATGGATCCTTCGTTGAAATTATGGCTATTCTTGGCGGACAAGATGCAGATTCGTGGCTTTAATAATTGACGCGAATGCCTGCTTACCTCGTGAAGTTAACAGAGCAATAGCGATGCTTCGAGGTCCGCTCTTAACCAAAAAGCCGTTGTGACTTTTCGACGATCGGCATGTCTGCTATTTGGTGTTAGCTAACCGGCTGGAAGCGGAGCTTTAGACTTCTTACGGTAAAGAAGTGAAGAAAATAAAAGACCTAGAGCCTCAAAAATTAACGACTTTATTGTTTTACTAACATCTTTATTGTTCACCAACAGCGGCGATGCTCAAACCCGACAGCCCCAAACGGACGATTTAAAGTATTTGTCGAATGGCGCCCTGCTGATCGATGGCCACAAGCGTAAAACGCCCTTCTGTTACCTTGGCATTGACGTTACTCGTGCTTTGCTCAGCAAACACCTCAACGACGACGACCATCGAACTGCGACCACTGTCCTCAAGTCGAGCATAAAAACTAACCAGATCACCGACATTAATCGGTGACTGAAATTGAATGTTCTCTACCGCAACGGTAGAACAGCGGCCTTTGGACAGTTTGGTTGCGCACAAAGTCGCGGCCGTATCCATCTGATCCAACAACCAGCCTGCATAGACGTCGCCGTGCACGTTCGTACTCGCCCCTGTCGCGGAAACCTTGAGCATCAACTCGCTATCGGGTGAAGGTCTCAACCCTTCAAAAAGTGTCATTTCGCTGTCTCTAAAAACTTAACTAATGCTTTAAACAATAGCCTGTTTAAAGGCCTTAGCTAGGAAAAGTTTTGAGTAAAATGTCAAAACAATGTAAAAAACAAATATGACAACGCACTGTCATATAAGTGTCATAAAACAATCATATAGTTCGTCTCAAGCCTAAGTTACACATTACAGCTAGGTGTTTCAAAAACTCGAATTATTCGTAGGAGACGGTAGTGAGATTTAAAAAACTAATCGGTGCAATGGCGATCACAGCGCTTTCAAGTGTTGCGACTGCTCAAGTAGATCAAAACATCCCAGCATACGAAAAGGCTAGCGGTGTTTCTGGTAACCTTTCAAGTGTGGGTTCAGACACACTAGCAAACCTAATGACGCTATGGGCAGAAGACTTCAAACGCAACTACCCAAATGTAAACATCCAAATTCAAGCAGCCGGTTCATCTACTGCGCCACCTGCATTGACCGAAGGTACTTCAAATCTTGGCCCAATGAGCCGTAAAATGAAGGACAAAGAGCGCGAAGCATTCGAAAAGCGTTTCGGCTACCCACCAACAGCCGTTCCTGTTGCAATCGATGCTCTTGCGGTATTCGTCAACAAAGACAACCCAATCAAAGGTTTGAACATTTCTGAAATTGATGCCGTATTCTCTTCAACTCGTAAGTGCGGTTTTGATAAAGATGTAACAACTTGGGGCGATGTTGGTCTTGAGGGCGCGCTTGCTGATAAGTCAATTCAGCTTTTCGGACGCAACTCAGTATCGGGTACCTATGGTTACTTTAAAAAGAAAGCGCTTTGTAAAGGTGACTTCAAGAACAACGTAAACGAGCAACCAGGTTCAGCCTCTGTTGTTCAGGGCGTATCAGAGTCTGTAAACGGTATCGGTTACTCAGGTATCGGCTACAAAACTGCATCAGTTCGTGCTTTGCCTCTAGCGAAGAAAGGTTCTGACTATATCGAAGCAACACCTGAAAACGCAGTTTCAGGCGCTTACCCGCTATCTCGCTTCCTTTACATGTACGTTAACAAGGCGCCAAACAAGCCCCTTGATCCGATCACAGCTGAATTCATTAAGTTGATCATGTCTCAGCAAGGTCAGGAAGTGGTAGTAAAAGACGGTTATGTTCCACTACCAGCTGCTGTTGTCGAAAAGCAATTTAAAGCGC
This sequence comes from Oleiphilus sp. HI0080, assembly GCF_001635135.1. Classification (NCBI taxonomy): domain Bacteria; kingdom Pseudomonadati; phylum Pseudomonadota; class Gammaproteobacteria; order Oceanospirillales; family Oleiphilaceae; genus Oleiphilus; species Oleiphilus sp. HI0080. The sequence continues at coordinate 8,412 of NZ_LWFU01000465.1, read as the reverse complement.
TTGGCCTTTAATTAGGCAACTTCGAATACCACTCGAAGTTCGCTAAAGAACAAAAACCCTCCGCCAGTAAGGCGGAGGGTTTTTGTCGTGAAAGGCATTTGTATTTTTCAGTTTTTAACAGTTAACTACGTTCTCTCAATTTATCGGTATTATTTATGAGCGAATCTACACCGCAACAACCTGATCTGGACTTTAATAGCCCAAGGTTGATCCGCCACAGAAAAACGCGAAAGTTTAAAGACGAATTCGCGCGCATTTCCATCGGCACCGGGGGTATTAGTGTAATCGTCGCGATTACGCTAATTTTCTTCTATTTACTCTATGAAGTAGCGCCGCTGTTTGCCAGCGCAGAAGCTGAGCGTATCGCCAGTTATGAGGTTCCGGCAAAAGAGGCCGGCAAAACCATCTATAGCGGTGCAGAAGAGCAAGGCGAAAAAGCATTTCGTGTGACGGATCTCGGAAGCGTTATTTTCTACAACACGCTCGATGGCAGCATTCATAGCCAAGTTGACTTGCCGATTGAAGAAGGCGTAGTTGTTACTAGCGTTGCCAATGCGGATCCAGCATCCAGAACCTTCGTTTTAGGTTTAAGCAATGGCACCGCTTTAGTTTTGAAGCACAGCTACAAAATCACCTACCCTAATGATCAACGTGTGATTGAGCCGTTCATCGAGTTTCCGTTTGGCGAAGAAGCCATGATGCTCGACCCTGCCGGTGATGCACTCAAAGAGATTGCCATTGCAATGAGCGACAGTGCCTTAATGGTTGCTGCAGTCAGTGCATCAGACGCGCTCGTTGCCCAGCAGTTCGATCAAGAAGAAGACTTCCTAAGTGGCGAAATTCGCCTGGTACCTAATGACATCGAGCTCCCCGATCTAAACGTGAAGGCAAAAAACATTATCGTCGAGCCTCGCATGCGCTTTGTGTTCATCTCAACAGAAAAAGGCAAAATTCAGGTCTTGGATCTGCGTGCTGACCGCGAAGATATCGTCAATAGCACCTTGCAGGTTGGCTCAGTTGAAACGGGCATAGCCAATATGACCCTGCTGCTTGGCGGTGCTTCTATACTTGTATCGGATACCAATGGCGCTACCAGTCAATGGTTTATGGTGCGCGATGACGACAATGATTACAGCTTGCAGAAAATCCGTACCTTCGAAGCCGTCGGCGGGTCCGTGAGTGCGGTTGATATTGAGCAGCGCCGTAAAGGCTTTGTGGTTGCCGATACCACAGGCCAAATTGTCTTCTACAACAGTACTGCACACTCTACTGCATTGCGCATTGATGCTGAGGCGGAGGTCTCTCACGTTGCTATAGCGCCTCGAGCAAACAAGCTATTGGTAGAAACCAACGAAGGAATGATTCAATGGTGGAATGTAGAGAACGAACACCCAGAGATTTCCTTCTCCGCGCTTTGGAGCAAAGTTTGGTATGAGGGTTATCAAGAGCCCGAATACATTTGGCAATCATCTGCTGCAAACAATGACTTCGAACCAAAATACAGCCTGTCACCTCTTGCCTTCGGTACCTTAAAAGCGGCGTTTTACGCCATGCTTGTAGCGACACCATTGGCTATCTGTGGCGCCTTGTATACGGCTTACTTTATGTCGCCGCGACTTCGCAGAAAGGTCAAACCTTCTATCGAGTTAATGGAAGCACTACCCACCGTTATCCTTGGTTTTCTAGCCGGTTTGTTCTTCGCGCCATTCATGGAAGAGAACTTACCAGGCGTTTTCTCGGTACTGATCATCACGCCTATTTTCATTCTGTTGTTTGGGTATCTCTGGACCAACCTTCCTGTCGCGATTCGCCATAAGATTCCGGATGGATGGGACCCAGTTCTACTGATTCCGGTAATCATTGCCGGCGGCTGGATTAGCATGGCGATCAGCCCAGCACTTGAAACAATCTTGTTTGATGGTGACATGCGTCAATGGCTCACTAACTCTGCTGGCATCGATTTTGACCAGCGAAATGCTTTAGTTGTTGGCGCTGCGATGGGCTTTGCGGTTATTCCGACCATCTTCTCTATCACCGAGGATGCGGTGTTCAGCGTACCAAAGCACCTAACTCAAGGCTCTTTGGCGCTCGGGGCAACTCAGTGGCAAACCATGGTTCGCGTTATTCTGCCCACAGCCAGTCCAGGAATTTTCTCTGCCGTGATGATCGGCATGGGCCGTGCGGTCGGCGAAACGATGATCGTCTTAATGGCCACCGGCAACACGCCAATTATGGACATCAACATCTTTGAAGGCATGCGAACACTCTCCGCCAATATTGCGGTGGAAATGCCTGAATCCGAGGTCGGCAGTACGCATTACCGCATTCTGTTTCTAGCGGCATTCGTCCTGTTCCTGTTTACCTTCGTGGTAAACACTCTGGCCGAATTTGTCCGTCAGCGCCTGCGCAACAAGTACAGTGTAATTTAAGGAGCTTATCGTGCGCGTATCAGTAAAAAAATGGTTTAAAAACGGCGACCCGTGGGTTTGGTTCAATGCCGGCGCCGTCGCGATAAGCATGGTCATGGTATTTGGCCTGCTCTATCTCATCGCCAGCCGCGGACTAGTGCACTTTTGGGCACACGACGTCATGCAGGCTCAAGTTGAGGCGAAAGACGGTTCAAGCTACACCATCATTGGTGAGATGGTCGAAACAGTGGAAGTCTCGGCAATTCAACTTCGTGATGCGGGATACAGCATCCCAGAGGGTCTTGAACATCTTGATCGCAATCTCATCAAGCTGGGTAACAGGGATATTACCGGAGCGGACTTTCGCTGGATCCTCGACCGAAACATTTCGGATAAAACCTACCCTGAAGACATTATCGTTATGGAGCGACGTGAGTGGGGTAATTTCTATGGTTACCTCAAGCAAGTCATTGAGGCCGATAACGTGGTGGCTGAGAACGACGCCGCATGGCCGGAGTTTGAAACACGACTTGAGCGTGCATTGGAGATCTACTCCCAGATTCACGAGATCGAAAAAGGTGAGATTGGGTCAATCAATGCGGGCATGGAACGACTGCGTCTCAAACAACGCAAACTTGAGCTTGAAAACCGTCTAACGGCACAAGCACAAGCAGAGATAGCCGAAGAACGTGCAGTACTTGATGCACAATATGCTGGATTGCAGGATCAATTGATCGATCTCTACACCCAGATCAACCGCGACAAAGTACGCGTGCAAAGCATGGATGGCACACAAATCACCGTTGATCTTGCAAAAGTGGTCAATGCCTACCAGCCTAACGCCATGAGTCTAGGGGATAAGCTGGGGTTTTATGTTGCTAAACTCTACGAGTTTGTAAGCGACGAACCACGCGAAGCGAACACCGAAGGTGGTATCTTCCCGGCTATTTTCGGCACGGTATTAATGGTGATCATTATGTCGATCATCGTGACACCATTCGGTGTAATCGCGGCCGTCTATCTGAGAGAGTATGCCCATCAGGGAACGTTGACGCGTATTATTCGCATCGCAGTAAATAATCTGGCAGGTGTACCCTCCATTGTCTACGGTGTATTCGGGCTGGGCTTTTTCATCTATTTCGTGGGTTCGGGCATTGATCAGGCGTTTTTCCCTGAAGCATTACCTTCACCAACCTACGGCACCGGTGGCTTGCTCTGGGCGTCAATTACACTCGCAATTCTTACTTTGCCTGTTGTTATCGTTGCTACCGAGGAAGGTCTTTCTCGTATCCCGCGTTCTATTCGCGAGGGTAGTCTCGCGCTGGGTGCCACCAAAGCAGAAACGCTTTGGCGCGTTATCTTGCCAATGGCAAGCCCAGCAATGATGACCGGTGTAATACTGGCCATTGCGCGAGCAGCAGGCGAAGTTGCGCCCTTGATGTTAGTTGGTGTGGTAAAGCTAGCGCCTTCGCTTCCACTTGATGGTAACTACCCTTACCTGCATTTAGACCAAAAATTCATGCACTTGGGCTTCCACATCTATGACGTTGGATTTCAAAGCCCGAACGTAGAAGCAGCACGACCACTCGTGTATGCAACGTCACTTTTATTGGTGGCGGTTATCGCTCTGTTGAATTTGTCAGCCGTCGCGATTCGCAACAGACTACGTGAAAAATACAAAGCGCTTGAGATGTAACCCAAGCGCTCATCCGAAATTAGTATTAGAGATTTAACCAAAGAGTTTGATATGGAAAACCAGAATTCAAGCACAAGCACAGAAAACACAAGCGCGACTGCACCAAATAGCGATCGCACCCATGGTATCGACATTAGCAGTCTTTCACGCGCAGAGAATACCTTGCGTTTAGAAGACGAAAAGATTGCACTGAAAGTGAATGACCTTCGTCTCAGTTATGGAGAAAAAGAAGCACTTCACGGTATCAACATGACCATTCCACAAAACCGGGTGACGGCGTTTATCGGCCCATCAGGCTGTGGTAAATCAACGCTATTGCGCTGCTTTAACCGAATGAACGATTTGGTAGATGGCGTCAACATTAGCGGAAAAGTGTTGCTAGAAGAGCAAGATATTTACGACAAAAAAGTCGAAGTCGCTGACCTTCGCCGTCGTGTTGGCATGGTATTCCAAAAGCCGAATCCATTTCCGAAGAGCATCTACGAAAACGTTGCCTACGGTTTACGTATTCAAGGCATTAATAGCAAACGCGTACTGGATGAGACGGTCGAATGGTCATTGCGCTCAGCCGCGCTTTGGGACGAAGTAAAAGATCGCCTAAACGACAGCGCGCTCGGTCTGTCTGGCGGTCAGCAACAGCGTTTGGTTATCGCGCGTACGGTTGCTGTAAAACCAGAGGTATTGCTGCTCGATGAGCCGGCTTCAGCCCTTGATCCACTCTCAACACTGAAGATTGAAGAGCTTATTCATCAGCTTAAGGATGACTATACTATTGTTATCGTTACCCACAACATGCAGCAGGCTGCACGTGTTTCTGACTACACCGCATTCATGTATATGGGCGATTTGATCGAGTTTGGTAATACAGACCAACTGTTCACAAACCCGAGTAAGAAACAGACAGAAGACTACATCACAGGCCGTTACGGTTAATTTCACGGACGATAGATAAGGGGATACATAATGAGCTCACCAACACATGAGTCACACAACCAGCATATCTCACAACAGTTCAATCAGAACCTGAGTGAGTTGCGCAGCCACTTTCTCGAGATGGGCGGCCTGGTCCAAAGACAAATCACCGACGCCGTGGAGTCTCTCTTGGAATCTGACACGGCGCTTGCCGAGAGTGTTCGAGATACAGAGAAAAACGTCGACGATATGGAGCGGATGATCGATGAGGAATGTACACAAATCATTGCTCGAAGACAGCCCGCTGCCAGCGATCTTCGCTTGGTTATTTCCACGGTTAAGATGGTTGCCGATCTCGAACGAATCGGTGATGAAGCCGCCAAGATCGCCAAAATGGCCGTCCAAATAAGCGACCAAGGCAAACTACCTCGGGGCTACGTTGAAGTACGTCATATCAGCAAGCATGTTGTGCAAATGGTAAATGGTGCACTTGATGCGTTCGCTCGATTTGACGCGAATATGGCACTCGATATTATTCGCGAAGACCGAGCGGTCGATGAGGAATATGGGTCAGCAATTCGTTCGCTCATGACATTCATGATGGAAGATCCGCGGAGTATTTCTCAAGTACATAATGTACTTTGGGTGCTGCGTGCACTCGAGCGAATCGGAGATCACGCAGCGAATGTTGCTGAGTATGTGATCTATTTGGTGAAAGGCGAAGACATCCGCCACATGAAAATTGCCGAAGCAGAACAACTTATTGAAGGCAACTAGCTTCGCGTCTCAGCTTTTACAAGCTTAGATAAAAACAAAAAGCGCTCAACTGAGCGCTTTTTTTATACCTTCAACTTATCAGTATAAGGCGGCCAGCCAAGCGGTTTTCCTGCCAAAACATGCAAGTGAATGTGGTACACAGATTGTCCGCCATATTCATTACAGTTCATCACGGTTCTAAACCCCTGTTCCGCAAAGCCCTTCTCATTTGCAATGCTCTTCGCTACCCAGAACAAGTGCCCGACCAATGACTTGTCGTCTTCCTGAATATCATTGATGGTTGCAATCGGCTTTTTTGGGATCACCAAAAAGTGCACCGGAGCCTGCGCCTGAATATCGTTAAATGCGAGACAAAGATCGTCTTCGTATATGATCTCTGCGGGGATTTCTTTATTAATGATTTTGGTAAAAATCGTTTCTGCCATTTTGAAACTTACTCCGTGTATCTTTTAATTTGCTAATCGCTAACTCGAGCGAGTCGCGGTATGTCACCTTGCAGCCCCGTCGCATACTCCACCACCTTACGCTTGACCGGCCCCGAGCGATTCGCCAAGCCCAAACCGATATTGCGCATCACCTGAAGCGGAGTTGAGCGACTACTAAAGCCAAGGTAGAACGCATCCATCGCAGTCATCATTAACTGGTTGTACTTTCGCCTAACGCGCTCATAGTCACGAGCAACACGAGCATCACGCAGCGAAACACCCTCAAGCTTCGCCTTGCCAAGCTTTTCAATCAGCACCGCAGCATCCATAAAACCGAGGTTCACCCCCTGCCCGGCTAAGGGGTTAATGGTATGCGCTGCGTCACCGGCGAGCACGATACCGTCACTCCAATACTGCTGCGCATGCGATTTAACCAGCGGGAACGAGGCGACCTGAATGATCTCCTCTATCTCTGGCAAAGTAGCGGGGAAATTGGCTTGTATTCGTTGTTTCAGCTGCGCGACCTTTAGCGACTTGAGCTCGGCAATGGTATCCGCCGAGTCGTACCAAACCAACGAACCATAATGGGCGCCCGCAACGGGGCTAAGAGGTAAAAATGCCAGCGGCCCCTCAGGGCGAAATGACTGCCAAGTCCCGGTTTGCAGCGAACCCTTATAACGAATAGTGACGACCATTGCGTGTTGCTCATACGCTTCGGCATATTGGCCAATGCCAGCCAACTGACGAATTTGCGACTGCCCGCCATCGGCCCCAATCACAAGTTCCGTAGTCAGAACGTCACCATTGCAGAGTCCCAGAACACGCGCCTCAGCGCTTGCCGACATAGACTCAATCGATGTATCCGTAAACAAGCTGATTTGCGGCAACTCGTTGATACGTTGCAACAAGCCCCCCTGAACCACATCGTTTTCTACAATATGCCCAAGATGATCGCGGCCTAGTTCAGCCGCCTCAAAACGGGTTGTCGCCCACTTGCTGATATCAGGAAGCTTGGACACCAAGCCTGTCTTCGCATGTCGTTCATGAACCGAGAGATAGTCGTAAGGAAATACCCGTTGCGCTGCAATGTGTTGCCATGCACCAAGATTCCGAAGAAGTTGTTCACTTGCCAGGTTAAGTGCCGAAACGCGAATGCGCGGCGGCTCATCACTACTCACTGGTTTTGGCAGCGCTTTATCAATCAGCGCTATACGGAAGTTCTGCTGGGCTAAACCGCACGCGATTGCGCCGCCGACCATTCCGGCACCGACGATCACAACATCAAAATGAAGAGACTTATTCTGCATATCGGCCTAATTTCGAAGCACTGAGCTTGTAAAATCCACTATCAGACACACATAGGTATGCGTTAGGGTTTGATTTATGATTAAGATCATAACGTGATGCGCAGAGGCTAGAAAGTACTTTCAATGGCTATTTCATCTTTCCGATTCGTGCTGGTTTTTCTTTGTGTTGGCCTCACAACCACAACACATGTACATGCCGCGTTTCCTGAACGCCTGATCCAGGGAACATCGGTGCCGTCGCTAGCCCCCATCGTAAAACAAGCCGCACCTGCGGTCGTCAACGTTTCAACTTATACGATAAGAGCGCATCGTAACCCGCTACTCTCGTCCCCCTTTTTTCGACATTTTTTTCAACTCCCCGAAGACCCCGCTGTCACCAAGCGCACTCAAAGTGCTGGTTCCGGTGTTATCGTTGACGCAGAGAATGGTTTTGTATTGACCAACCATCATGTGATTCAGAATGCCGATGAAGTTGAGATTACCTTACAAGACGGTCGTCGCTTTAAAGCAACGATCTTAGGCTCGGATAAAAAGGTCGACCTTGCCGTATTGCAAATCCCGGCAGAGAACCTTACCAGCATCCCTCTCGCATCCGACAATGCGGTTCAAGTTGGTGATTTTGTGCTGGCAATTGGTAGCCCGTTTGGCTTACAGCAAACAGTCACCAGTGGGATTGTGAGTGCCCTTGGCCGCAATGGCCTTGGCGTACAAGGCTATGAAGACTTTATTCAAACCGATGCGTCCATCAACCCCGGTAACTCCGGTGGAGCGTTGATTGATTTAAGAGGAACGTTGATAGGAATTAACTCAGCCATACTCGCTCCTTCAGGTGGCAATGTCGGCATCGGCTTTGCCATACCGTCAGAAGTCGCTCAATCGGTCATGAA
>NZ_LWFU01000464.1:0-6898 GCF_001635135.1 Oleiphilus sp. HI0080 | reverse complement strand
ACATTCATCGTGTGTTCTATGAGAACGTACCTGAACGTTTGTGGGAGCTTAAAAATAGTCAAGGTAATGTGATCGATGTCGTTGTGCCCGGTCAATATCGCCAAGCACTTGTTGAGGTTGGCCGACACATACCGCCGGATGCAGAAAAGCTATCGGATCTCATGACCGGATTTTGCGAGACCTTTCATCCTGATCATTTTCAAGGTGATCGTAAGCTCATTGCGATTATGGCCGCGCATCATCGATTCGCGTGGATACATCCGTTTTCAGATGGAAACGGTAGGGTCGGACGATTGTTCACTGATGCTGCTCTCAAGCTTACTGGTTTGGATAGCACGGGAGCGTGGTGTTTAAGCCGCGGTTTGGCTAGACAGTCCTCAATATACAAAAGTAAGTTGGCCGCGGCCGATGCACCGCGAAAGGGTGACTTTGATGGTCGAGGACAGCTCAGCGAATCCGCATTGATGAACTTTTGCGAATTCATGCTCGATTGTGCGATAGATCAAGTGAGCTACATCAGTGAACTTCTGGATCTGGCGAGTTTTCGAAAACGCATAAATGGATATGTGCAGGCGCGCAATGATGGACGCGTGAAGGGATTGGGCGAGCTCAAATCTATTGCATCTATCCTGCTGCATACCGCCTTTGTACAGGGTGAACTGGAGCGATCTCAGGCGATTGAAATGAGCGGAATGTCCGAGCGCACCGCACGCAGAATGCTGGGACAGCTGAAAGGTGAAGGGTTGCTCAGCGAAACAAGCACCCGTTCTCCGTTGCGTTGGGAAATACCGGAGCATGCCGAGCCCTGGTACTTCCCAGAACTTGTTCCAGCATGATTAGACAAAATAGATCTTCCAATTCTCTAGGCTTATGCATTGCCGTTTGGTGCAAATCCGATCAAAAGACTTTGGTTTGCGATATACATAAAAAAGACTGTTGTAACGTTAGCGCTAGATGCTTCAAGAGGAGCGGCCTTTCGTATATCTGACAGTTTCAGATAGTAATAAGTAATCGCGTTAGAGCAGATACATCATCCTCACTCTAACGCAATCCTTTGAAAGTTCTAGTTAGACAGGGGCATTATTCTCCAGTCACTAACACATCATCAATCCAGATTGCTTCTCCTGAATTCAAACCTGCCCCCTCGATCTTGAATTTCAGACCATTGATGAAGAAGTTAGGGGTCTGAGCGACATTATTCGTTCGGCTGTATTCAAGCCATGCTCGGTTCGCACCGTCGGCTAGGTTAGCAATAGATTGATAGCTATTACCGTTCCAGAGTTGTAGAACCAATTCGCACTAGCATCCCGTTATGACTGGTTAAGATTATTTATTATGAACTCTAAGGTCTGCTTCTCTCACATTTTAAAAGTGTCTACAGAAATGGGGTGATACTAGATCACTGACGTGATGGCAAATAGGGCTTTCCCTCATGTTTCTCCTGTATCACTAAGTATCCCGAATCAAGTCTGGGATGACGATAGAGTAGACTCAGGGTGCAGGTTATTAGACTCTAGGTAATGATCTTGATGGACCGATTTACTGCTTCTAGCTTTGGTATTGGTCAGCCATAACCCTCCTAAAACGACCAACACACCTACCCAGACACCAAGTGCATAGTGCTTTCAAAATAGAGCATGCCGATCATCAAGCCCGCTGCAAGGGCCACTGGAGGAACGCCTTCAGGCCATGCAAGCGTACGATAGACGTTTCCGACAGCGATTGATACAGGCACGTCCAATCCTACCAAGTACCAACGGAAGGTGGCGGAGGAAACCAATTCTAACTGCAACCAAACAATCCAGAAACAGCCGAAGCAGGCCGGCGCATTAGGAAACGCCACGTCGGCCGCCTCGCTGATTAAACAGTAACACTAGACATGCACACCAGTTGACCTTCACAGAGCTCCTCCCAGCCCAGCGGGTTAAACCCTTGCAAATCCAATCGAAATGAGTGAGCGTAAACTCACGAATACAAAAAATAAACGACTCAAAGGGGTTAACTCGATGAAACGCGTTCTTGTTCTCGCTGCAGCGGTCTTGGGCCTTTTTGCATCCAATTTAGCTTTGGCAAATACCGTTAAGGTGACCCCTTTAGGCAGTCATGACGGAGAGTTCTGCCGTCTCGACCGCGCACTGATTTTCGAAGATCCAGACGGCACGCGCATCCTCTAGGATGCTGGCCGAACTGTGGCAGGAAGTGATGATCCCCGGCTCGGGAAGATCGACGCCATACTGGTTAGCCATGTCCATCGTGACCACGTGGGCGACAAGCATATAACCGCCGTAAATGAAGGCAGTTGTGCCAAACCCGAGTTTAAAATAAGCGCCCTACCTGACTCTAACACGGTGAAAATTGCGGTCGCTAAAGAAGCAGATATTATCACCGGAAGTGAAATGCCAAAATTTTTCGCTAAACAACTTGCTTTGGCAGGTGGCGATGCGGCTAAAAGCCGCTTAGTTCGCTTTGGCGCTATGACGAGTAAAGGCGGCGTTCAAATCACAACCGTTCCGGCGGCACATAGTAATGGATTGGCTCCCGGGTTTCTGCGAGGTGACTTTGCAGAGCACCTTGCCGATGCAGGGGTCACAGCCTATGTTGGGCCGCCCACTGGTTATATTTTGAAGTTTAGCAACGGGCTTGTGGTCTACCTTTCTGGCGACACAGGCATGACCGCCGAACAGAAAGAAGTAGTGGGAGCCCACTATCAGCCAGATCTGGCGGTTATGAATATTGGCGGTACCTTTACTACGGGGCCTACAGAAGCCGCCTACGTCATCAACGAGATGGTGAAGCCCATTTCGGTGATCGCTTCACATGCGAATGAGCCTGCGACAAAAAATGGCAAGGTGCTCGATAATACCCGCACAGCAGCCTTTACAAATGCGAGCAATGTTCCGGTGCACATACCCCTGAGCGGCAAGACCATGGAGTTTGACGCAGACGGCCAGTGCAAAAATGGGTGTTAGAGGCTTAACGCACCTCCTGTACTTATCTTTAGGATTGAGCTGGGGAAGCGAAACCTACGCCAACGGCAACGTCTCCGACCCTTGGGTAATGATGGCGAAACCCGGGCATGTTGTTCTAATGCGACATACGCTCGCGCCGGGCACAGGCGATCCCGAGAATTTTGACCTCTCAGACTGTGCCAGCCAACGAAACTTATCGCAGGCAGGTCGAAACCAAGCGCAACAGACGGGCGAAAAGCTGCGCGCAAAAGGCTATAGCGACGCGCGCGTTATCACCAGCCAATGGTGTCGGTGCAAGGAAACAGCTCAGTTATTAGCGCTAGGCGAACCCGAACAACTCGCATCCCTAAACTCCTTCTTTCAGAATTGGGAAATGAAGCAGGAAGCGACGAACAAGACCAAAGCCTGGATCGCCAAAGAGCTGAAGACAAAAGCCGATGGCGAGGTGATCCTACTAGTGACTCACCAAGTCAACATTACTGCACTCACAGGCCACTTTCCGAGATCAGGTGAGATGGTTGTCTCGCAGCAAAAACCGAACGGCGATCTTCGGCACGTTGCGTCAATCGATCCGCGCTAAATAGAGCGCGGTTCATTCCCGGCGCACTAGTTTCATCGCTCGCAGTCATGGTGATAGGAAGGTCTTTGCGGCGCAAAACCCGTCGCACGACCACCTGCTCGCTAGTGGCTAACATTGCCCTCTGTTATGATTTTTCTACACCTTAACTGAACGCACTTGCACACATGAGCACTGAATACTTCTTCGCAGCGGAGGGCTGCTACATCCGCGAGCTATCAAACTCGGCGGATGATCCTGCCGTCTCCATTGCACAAGCGCGCGTCGAGCCGGGAAATACGACTTCCTGGCACCAGCTAAAAAACACCATCGAGCGTTATGTGATTCTCTCCGGCACCGGACTCGCAGAAATTGGCGATGCAGCGCCTCGCACAGTGAACGCCGGTGATGTAGTGCATATCGCGGCCATGCAGCGCCAGCGTATTACCAATATCGGCAATGACGATTTGATATTCTTGGCAATTTGCACACCGCGCTTTTTACCCGAGAATTATCAAGAGCTATGAGCTCTTGGCCGACTAGGCTATGCTTCGCCCAAGCCATTACGCCTAACAGCAACCCTAATACAAAGCGAAATAAACCGAACATGCCTGAAGCTGAACTACCCCCCTGCCCGAGTTGTAAATCTGACTATGTCTATGCAGACCAACGCTTTTTGATCTGCCCTGAGTGCGGCTATGAATGGGATCCGGTCGAAGCGGCAGATGATGACAATCCAAAAGTGAAAGATGCTAACGGAACGCTACTCGCTGAGGGCGACAAGGTAACATTGGCCAAGGATTTAAAGGTAAAAGGCAGCTCACAGGTTTTAAAAGTAGGCACAAAAGCGATAATTCGCCACATCAAAGAGGGCAAAGACCACCAGCTAGACTGTCGCGTCAATGGCGCAGGCAAGATGCTCGTAACGGCTCAGTTTGTAAAAAAAGCCTAGCTTAAAAGGCAACAGCATAAGTGTCATTTCAACATTCTGAATCGTTCTAAATCGGCGTTTCATTTTGAACTAATCTTTTCGCCACGAGTTCGTGTACATCCATAGGCGGAGGAAGAAGTCATGTATCCAATCGAACCAAATATCTTGGATCAATACGCACATAGTGGCTGGGCTTTATGGAGCAGTATCTTTATCCTAATTGGCTTACTACTGTATACCTACGATCGATACGCTAAACGCTGGAGCGCTATTACCGGTTTGCATCAAACCGATGCAAGGGTGGTTTTCTCAGAAGTATGCATTGATGGGCATGCTCGCAAACAGGCTCTTGTGATTTATACCTACACGGTTAACGGCAAACACTTCAAAGGGCATCTGGCACAACCAAAAACAAACCTGCAAGCATTCATTGAAAAGCATCCGATGGGTACTGAAATACCGCTCTACTATGCCCACCGAGACCCCGCGTTTTCGTCACCATTTGTGCCGCCGACCAAGATATCGCTTATCAAACGAACCATCGTCAGATATTTTGCATTCCCGATTTTTGCCTTAAATCTCGCCTCGTTAACCGCTTACGTGGCCTTTAGCTGAGGAAATATCCCAAAAGCTTCTTAACCAAACATCTAGCGACGCCAAATAACTACCAGCGAAGTTGCGCCAGAAGGCTCACACTGACCGCATGCTTTTCATTCACGAGCTCCAGCGTGTCAAGCGTTCTCGGTCTATCACTTTGAAGATAAAGGGCCTCCACACCTAAGCGATAGTCAGACGCATCAGGAGACCACATCAATGCAACCGTGTGACTCCGCCCAAAATCATTGTTGTCATCGTCTACCCGATCCACATCATTGGCACCAAATACATCGTACCGATAGGTAAGACGGTATGCATTTAGGGAGTAAGACAGCATGCTATACGCAGAGTAAAAATCGACATCAACAGCAGGCAAGCTGCCCATCGAAGTACTGCCTTTTGATGCTTCAGATATAAGCTCCAGATTCGGATGGATAAACCACGAGGCGCCGAGCAAGGCAAACCGAGTTCGCCACGCATATTCTCCCCGGTGCAACTCCGTATCGCCTAGATTATCAACCCACGCGGCACTCAACGAAAGCCACTCGTTGTCGTAGTTAAAACGCAGGGCGTAACCTGGTCTTCCATCTAGATCAGAACCAAATGGTTTAGTGCCATCGTCGCGTTGCGCGCCAAACATCCCGGAGTCTGATAGCGCCTGCGTTTGCGGCAACGACAATACGTCATCGTAAGCGGTGCGCAATCGGCCATAGCTCCAACCTCGATACGCAAGCAAGGCGCCCATACTGTCGTTGCCAACAAATGTCGTAGCGCCAAGCGTAAATCGCTCCCCGCTATCGGTGTCGTAACGATAATGCGCATCCAAACCAATGGGACGAAACTCTTCTCCAATCCAACTGTTGAGCGATGAGTATGTAATTGTGTATGGCGAATCCCAAAACTGCTCGATGTTTTCATGTGATGTCGGTAAAAAAAACTGGCCGATTCGAGTGGAGACTTGCTGATTAAAATCAAGTTGATTGCGATACCGCAACTCGACCTCTACCAGTCCAATCTCGCGCGCGGTTGCATTGTTTGAGTACGCTTGAGCTTGAACAAAGGCACGAAAACGCCACTGCGCATCAAATTGATACCGATACTCGAAGTTTGCCTCCGCTGCCGCCGCGTTGTCTGGGCCAGACTGGCCATAGGCAAAACGACCTAAGCCATAGTTCAGCCAACTCATATCACTGTCGTTGTAGTTGCCAATCAAGGTGAGACTTGTGTCGAACCGATGCGCTTGCTCTGCTGCAACCAGCCCACTACTCGCTAGCCATATGCACAATGCGGCGCCTTGCAGCCAGCACGGGCAGAAAGAAGCTAGTCTGATCCGAGAGCTTAAAGCGTCAGAAAAGAGTAGTTGCACACTAAGCGCCCTTCCTTATGTTTCAGCATCAGCACGACAATCAGGCAAGCTGTAAGCATCCAACCAAGCTATAAACTCTGCAGCTGGTTGAGGTTTAGCGATAAAGTACCCCTGCAATTTGTCACAGTGCCATTTTTCTAAAATCTGCCAAGCCTCCGCGGTCTCAACACCTTCTGCCACAATCGTCAATCCCAGCTTATGCCCCATTTCAATCGTCGATTGCACGACGGCCTGATCAAATGCACTTTGATCTAGATTTAGAACGAAAGACATATCAATCTTTAACTCATCGACAGGCATTCCTTTTAGCTGACTTAGCGAAGAGTAACCTGTGCCATAATCGTCAACCGCCAACAAAAAGCCGAGGGTTTTGAGTCGATTAAGCACCGAGAGCGCTTGCTCAGGGTCTTCCATCATTGCGCTTTCGGTTACCTCAAAAATAAAGGCATCTGCAGGCATACTTTGCTTTTTGAGCATAC
>NZ_LWFU01000463.1:0-1907 GCF_001635135.1 Oleiphilus sp. HI0080 | reverse complement strand
AGAAGGTAACGGTTTCGCCCTCAACGTAATCGTATTGCCCTTGAGAGTCAGTGACTCCCTCAAGGGTTTCTGTCCTGTATCCGATATTGGCCACGGCTTCGTCAAGAAATACACCAATCTCAGTGGTCGGCGCAGACGCAGGATTAGATGAAGACGAGCTTCCGCCACACCCAATTAATAAACTAGTCGCACAAGCAATGAACAAAGGCTTTGAATTTTTCAGCATGAAAAAACTCCATTTACACTTTTTTCTTGGATGAAACTTCTTATTTTTTAATTCTTTAATGAAACGACAGCTAGGTATTTCAGCTTTAGACAGGTCTAGTATATTACTAACGTGCCGAGCCCTGTTTCTCTATGGGCGCACTCGCATCAACGGTCGTCGATAATACCATGGCTCCCACTCGACCGAAGCTTCACGGCCTGTATTAAAATGCACTGTGTAAACCAAGTCCCAGCCGGGGACAAATGCAGGGTCTGATGCGCCAACAGCTACATCAGAAGACCAAACCCACTCGCCCCAGTTTTCATAGCCAATCGGTCAGATGGCTATAACCACCCAGTTACATGATGTTACATGAGTGATTTTTAACCAGCAAGTTTGGATTATGATTTTTTATGATGATGTGAATTCGATGCCAAAGTGCAAGCGATAAACGGCAAGCGTTATCTTGGTAAATTGCTAGTTCTTGCTCTGGGGCAAACGGATTGAGAGGCAGCGCAGAATGTCCGCTATTTGGTGACAGCCGTTACTTGAGAAAAACACTCAAGATGTCTGCTTTCGATGAGACATCTCAGATCATCAAATGCTAGATAGTTTCGAATCCACTTTGGGATAAGACCGGCGCTTGAAGCGTAACTGGGGTGCTGGGAGAGCATTTTTTTGGGAGGGAGGGGTTATGGAAACAGGCACAATGTTGTAATCGAACTATGATTCCAATACCAACATTATGCCTGCATGTTCAGCGCAATTAGCTCATGCCATTTTGCTTTTTAAAGGCTTCGATCAACTCCACAGGCTTTTGCTTTTTGTTAGACTTGTTCAACACATAAACGATTGTCTCGCCATTCGGGCCTGCGCCAATCTCAGTAAAACGATAAGGCGCTTCGCCAACTTTACGTACAGAAGTCAAATCGTCGGCATTATCAAATACATAGATGCGACCCTCTGCACGCATTTCTGCATAAAACGGTGAAGCCGCGTCAGCATTGCCATCAAACAACTCAACGCTTGGAATGCCAGAACGCTTTTTCTTGTCTTCGCCGGTCAAAGCAAACTTGATCGTTTCACCTTTAGGCCCAGCACCAATTCGTGCCAACATATAAGCAGTATGGCCCGTTTTCAGAAAATCATCATATAAGCTGCGATCATAGAAAACATAGATTCGACCATCGTCATGCACTTCGTATAACTCAGATACTGTCATCTTCGTCGCTTCAGTGCTGGCCATTTGTTCGGTCTTAGATTCAGGCGCAGGAACATCTGCTACTTTCTTGTCGTTGGATGCACAGGCTGTCAAACCGAGTGTTAATACAGACGCCACACCCACTATTTTAAATCGTTTTGTAAGCTCACTTTTTATAAACATACTCTTTTCCGTCACGTTAGAAATAACAGAACGAGGCTAATCAGCGCACATGACATCTTTATGACAAAGCGATTTAGAAGTCCCAGAAAACGACACTCAGCAGCGAGCAAAGTAACTCAGCGAATAACGGAACACGGCCAAAAACGAGCAAAAAGAGTGACAAAAGATCTGATCGATCGCCTAACAAGCCGCTTACCTGAAAAACAGAAGCTAGAAACTAGAAACTCCGAACCCGAACCCGAAACCAAGCACAACAAGCGGACGCATTTATTAATGTTCGCCCGCCATGTTTCAAGCTATTTATCAAACGAGAGCAAG
>NZ_LWFU01000462.1:0-13188 GCF_001635135.1 Oleiphilus sp. HI0080 | reverse complement strand
GATTATTGCTGCATTGAGCTCGAACAGCTCAATAATGCTGGTGGCGTTATTTGTGATAGCCGGGAATACTTTCCTCGCCTATCAAGCGGCAATAAAGCACCCTCCACACTCCGTCATCACATTCAATGGCCAGAGCATGCAACTCAACTACGCTGGCGAACAACGTCCGGTGTTATTTGATGAGCAGATTTGGTTCGGCGTTCATTGGGGGGTCGTCCAACTAAAGACTGAATGCCTGTCAACATATCTGTTTTTCGTCTCCCCTTTTACCGTTTACAACTTAAATGAGTCGCGTCGCCTGAAGGTGCATGCAACCCACAATAATTCTCTCTGTACACGACCATAGCAGCACGCATATATGACCAATCACTACTTAAAATTGCCTTACACCCTTTTTAAAGTGGAGGGGCCTGACGCAGCAAAGTTTCTTCAGGGACAAGCTAGCTGTGACATTGATTCTCTCGCAGACAATACATGGACATTTGGAACGGCTAACTCACCAAAAGGAAGAATGTACTGGCTGTTCGTAATCGCTCGTATCGACGGCGCATTTTGGATAAAAGTGCACAACGACATAGCAGAGTCAGGCATCCATGCGCTGAACAAGTACAAGGTATTTTTTAAGTGCGAGTTCAAACAACAACACGACTATGCCGTCTATGGCATCCGTTCCGTCTTCAAGCATAGCGGTAACAGCATTACTCAAGAAACGAATGGCTACCTAAGAGCCGCTGATCGCTCAGAACAACGATGCGAGCTATGGAGCCGCGAAGCACTAGAAGCTAACTCTTCTGACGCAGAATTAGAGGCATGGCTGCAAGACGATTGTCGCCATGGTATCCCTGAGCTTTATCCGCAAACGCTTGATACTTTTATTCTTCAACAACTTAACCTTCAAGAACTGGGTGCGGTGAGTTTTAATAAAGGCTGCTACACAGGCCAAGAGATTATTGCCCGAATGAAGTTTCTCGGAAAGCTTAAGAAGAAAATGTATCTCTTCAATCTGGATGCTAAAGAGACAGCCGCCCTCCTTCCCGGGAGCAAACTTGTCAATGCAGAAGGCCGAAAAATCGGAGATGTTGTCCGTTTTCATGCTGGTCGTGACAAGTTTGTAGGACTAGTTGTTTGCGATATCGCCTTTGCAGAAAGCGGGCAGCCAGCCTTGTTAGCAGAGGGTAGCAACACTCCAATTCGCATTGAGGAAATCGACTACAATTAACATTAAAAATCAAAGATATAACTGCTAACTGCAAATTCTCGCCTACACTTATTTCAATACAGAAATATCCCGCTCTGGCGAAAGCTAGGTACTAAAATTAAGGAAAGTGTAAGCATGTCTGAACTTGCAGAAAAGATCATTCAAGAAATTAACGCTGCCATCGACGAAGACAAACTCGTTCTGCCATCTCTTCCAGAGGTAGCGCTCAACGTGCGCGAAGTCACCGAGAAAGATGACACAGGAATCAGCGACTTGATTGAGGTGATCGAAAAAGATGCAGCTCTCTCCGCGCGGCTCGTCAAGGTCAGCAACAGTCCGCTGTTTCGAGGCAATGCCGAGATCTCAAATTTGAACATGGCGGTTAGCCGTTTAGGGATGGCCTACACAAGTAGTTTGGCAATGGGCCTTGCGATGCAGCAAATGTTCCAAGCCACGTCTGACATGATCGACAAGCGGATGCGTCAGGTTTGGGAAAAAAGCACCGAGGTTGCGGGCATGTGTACCGTTCTTGCAAGACAGCATGCCCACTTACAACCCGGCCAAGCAACGCTCGCTGGCCTCATTCATTCGATTGGCGCCCTTCCAGTCTTGAAATTCGTTGAAGACAACGATATTCAAATCAACAACGTCATTCTAGACAATCTGCTCGAGGAGCTGCAGCCTCTTGTCGGCGCAAAGATTCTTGAGAAATGGTCATTCCCCTCTGAGCTCGCGATTGTCCCGAAAGAAGCCATTAACTTTACTCGTTCCGCCGACAAAGTAGATTATGCCGATTTGGTCATGGTGTCGCTGCTTCAGAGCTACACCGGCACAGATCACCACTTCGCCGAAATGGACTACACCACCATCTCGGCATTTGATCGTGTCGGGATTAACCCCGACCCTGAGCATCAAGATGAAGATCTTAATGCTGAAATGGAAGCGGCAATGGCACTACTAAATATGTAAACGTAGACCACAGAAGATCAAAGCTGGAGCGGAAGGCTCCAGTTTACTTCAGGCAAGCCTTTCGATTTGAGATAGGCATTACACTGTGAAAAGGGCTTACTTCCCAAAAAACCCCGATGCGCAGACAAAGGCGAAGGATGAGCAGAAGTCAAAACACAATGCTTTGACTGATCAATAAAAGCACCTTTTTTCTGTGCATAGTTTCCCCAAAGAATAAAGACGATATTCTCGCGTTGATCATTGAGTGCTCGAATAACCTCGTCTGTAAATTGCTCCCAGCCCTTGCCCTGATGCGCCCCCGCATTGCCTTGCTCAACGGTCAACACTGCATTAAGCAAGAGCACACCCTGTTCCGCCCATGAAGTTAGACAGCCATGCATAGGCGGGACCGCCCCCACGTCGGAATACAACTCCTTGTATATATTCACCAAGGACGGAGGAATCGCCACACCAGGCTGGACTGAAAAACTAAGCCCATGCGCTTGGCCTGAGCCGTGATAGGGGTCTTGTCCTAAAATAACAACACTCACCCGCTCAAAGGGCGTAGAGTTCAATGCATTAAAAACAAGATTTTCAGGGGGGTATATTTGCTTTCCGGCCTTCCTTTCAGAGGCAAGAAATTCTTGGAGAGAAGTCATATAGGGGAGCGCAAATTGCCCCCCCAACTTTTTCTGCCATGAGTCGATCAATTGATCATCCATCGACATATGGCGCAGACCTCAAGCTTGCGGTTTCATGTGCGGGAACAAAATGACATCGCGAATACTCGGCGAGTCAGTAAACAACATGACCAGTCGATCGATACCAATACCCTCGCCTGCGGTTGGAGGCAAACCGTACTCAAGCGCCGTAATGTAATCGGCATCAAAGTGCATTGCCTCGTCATCACCAGCGTCTTTTTCAGCGACCTGCTTAAGAAAACGTTGCTTTTGGTCTTCTGCATCATTCAACTCGGAGAAGCCATTGGCAAGCTCACGCCCTCCAACAAAAAACTCGAATCGATCTGTCACAAACGGGTTTTCATCGTTACGCCGAGCCAGCGGCGAAACCTCCCAAGGATAGGCCGTAATAA
This sequence comes from Oleiphilus sp. HI0080, assembly GCF_001635135.1. Lineage (NCBI taxonomy): Bacteria > Pseudomonadati > Pseudomonadota > Gammaproteobacteria > Oceanospirillales > Oleiphilaceae > Oleiphilus > Oleiphilus sp. HI0080. Next base: position 9,949 of record NZ_LWFU01000462.1, on the reverse strand, counting down.
ACGTAGGCTGATCTAACTTCTCTTCTGCAGTTGCTTCAAAGATCTCACATAAATACTTGCCCGCTCCCCATGTTTTTTGCTGAGGGGAATCTGGAACACCGACTTGCTTGGCATAAGCCCTCAGAGCCTCAAAGTGACTCTCAGGATCATTGATCACTGCCGCATCAAACTCCGGGTTGTACTTAAGCACCGCTTCCGCCATCGTCATGCGAGTAAATGGTTGGCTAAAGTCATAGATTTTCTCTTCAACCACCTCTCCGTTTGCATCCTTGGTCGTGCTCTTTATGTCGGTCGTACCGAGCACTTCTTGTGCGACGGTACGCAACATATCTTCCGTAAGATTCATCAAGTCAATATAGTTTGCATAAGCCTGATAGAACTCAATCATGGTGAACTCAGGATTGTGTCGCGTCGAGAGCCCCTCGTTACGGAAGTTGCGATTAATTTCAAAAACACGTTCAAAACCACCAACAACCAAACGCTTAAGGTAAAGCTCGGGAGCAATACGCAGAAACATATCAATGCCTAATGCATTGTGATGCGTCTCGAATGGTTTTGCTGTTGCGCCACCAGGAATCACCTGCAACATCGGGGTTTCGACTTCCATGAAGTCTTGCTTGGTGAGGTAGTTTCGGATGCTACTCACAATAGCGGAACGTAAACGAAAGGTATGACGCGCATCGGCATTTGCAATCAAATCGACATAACGCTGACGATACTTCATTTCTTGATCAGCAAGGCCATGATACTTGTCTGGAAGTGGGCGAAGAGACTTCGTAAGGATGCGGAAGCTCTCAACCTCCCCTACCTCTACGTACAAGTCGCCTTTTCCTGACTTACTTAAAATACCACTTGCACCAACGATGTCTCCAAGATCAAGGTTTGCCCAGTCTTTAGACTGCTTCTGCAAAGGCTTGCCTACATAACACTGAATAGATCCCGTGCTGTCTTGCAAACCAACAAACGGCCCACCTCGACGCAAAACTCGGCCAGCAACACTGATCGGAATTGCCAATTCGGCTAACTCTTCTTTGGATTTATCGCCATAGGTCGATTGCAGATCGGCCGCCATATTCTCGCGTTGATGATCATTTGGATGACCATTCGCTGTACATCCCTCTCGCAACTGTTCAAGCTTCGCTTTTCGCTCAGCAATCAGTTTGTTTTCATCTTCTACCGATAAAGTTTGATCTGAGTTCACATCGTTCGACATATTGATTTCCGAATTAAAATTACAATCCCAGCTTAAGGCTAGCTTCAATAAACTGGTCTAAATCACCATCAAGCACTGCATTGCAGTTGCTTGTTTCTACATTACTTCGAAGGTCCTTGATTCGGGATGAGTCAAGCACATAAGATCGGATCTGGCTTCCCCAACCGATATCAGATTTGGATTCTTCCAGAGCTTGCGCCGCTTCGCTTCGCTTCATCATCTCAAGCTCGTAAAGCTTGGCGCGTAACTGTTGCATTGCCTTGTCTTTGTTTTGGTGCTGAGAGCGCTGATTTTGACATTGCACAACGATACCGCTCGGTTCGTGCGTGATTCGAATCGCAGAGTCAGTTGTGTTGACGTGTTGACCACCTGCACCGCTTGATCGATAGGTATCGATACGCAAGTCTGCTGGGTTGATATCGATATCAACGTTATCGTCAATTTCCGGAGAGACAAATACAGAAGCAAAAGAGGTATGGCGACGGCTGCCAGAGTCAAACGGAGACTTACGAACAAGACGGTGCACACCTGTCTCTGTTCTCAACCAGCCAAACGCGTATTCGCCTGTAAACTGAATCGTAGCACTTTTGATACCGGCAACATCGCCATCAGATACTTCGATCAACTCTGTTTTGAAGCCCTTCTGCTCACCCCAGCGTAAATACATACGCAATAGCATGGACGCCCAATCTTGCGCTTCTGTGCCGCCAGAGCCAGACTGAATATCAAGATAAGCATTATTCTCATCCATTTCACCGGAGAACATTCTTCGAAACTCTAGAAGCTCAAGTTTCTCTTCAAGACCACCAAGCTCGCCCTGAACATCAGAAACAGCCTCTTCGTCTTGTTCTTCCACCGCCATATCGAGAAGATCCTGACAATCAGTCAAACCAGATTCCAGTTCTTCGATAGTATTGACGACGGCTTCAAGACTCGCGCGTTCTTTACCTAGGGCCTGAGCGTTATCGGGATCATCCCAAACTTCAGGACTTTCCAGCTCGCGGCTGACTTCGACTAAGCGTTCACTTTTGACATCAAAGTCAAAGATACCCCCTAAGCGTAACAACACGCTCAAGCAGCTCTTTGATCTTCTGATTAATAGGATTTACTTCAAGCATTCCTGACCCTTGCGGACTACGGTGAAAAGCCGCGTATTCTATACGATCGACGCCTTGCGCGCCAACTCAGAAAAGCAAATATACAACCACCCCAAAAGCATCCATCCTGGTTATTTAATGCCGCTCCAGCCAAGACTTCATCTGACCCGCAATATCGCGCCAATTGTGCTCAAACAATATCTCATGAAGCGAATCACCAACGGTGTGAAACTGTTTACCCTCACACGCAAGTCCTTCAAATAACTGCTTGCCCACCCAAGGCGCAACCAACGCATCTTTCTCACCGTGCCAAATCGCTACAGGCGTTTTGATAGTGCCGGCCTCACGCTTTAATCGCTCTATTTGCTTGAGGTAATCATTAAACCATCGGGCGGAAACCTGGCCATGATTCAGCGGGTCGTTGATATACGCATCAACTACCTCCTGATTGCCGCACACAATGTTCGGATCAATTTTGTTTTTAAGCCCAAGAGACGGATACCAAGCGCTCATTAATTGACCTAGGATCTTTTTGAAAACAGGAACCTTGTAAGACACATCCGAAGCGGGACCGCTGAGCACTGCGGCCTTAAACACATTCGGATACTCCAGCAAGTGCAAAGCTGCAATCATGCCACCCATAGAATGTCCAAGTAGATATTGATGCTCTTGCTTAACGGTTTTTCGAAGCATTTCCAGATCACGCGTGTACTCAGACCACGCATTTACATGTCCACGAACACCTTCAGATTTACCGTGTCCTCGATGATCGAGCGCATGCACTTCAAACCCGTGTTGCGCAAACCATATCGCCAATTCATGATAGCGACCCGCATGTTCGCTCCAACCATGCGATAGAAGCAGAGCAGCATTTGCGTTTTCGGGAAAGTAACGATAAACATGCAGCTTTAGGCCATCCTCAGCCACTAACTGCTCTTCGTAATTAATCATTGCAATGATCCATCAAATATTATTTTTATCAACCAAACTCGCCGCGTGTATTAACGCTTGGCAAACCGTAACCCAAACATCCTGATATGGATTCTCATCATAACTGTGCTTTTCTAGTTTAAAGCTTCGACGCGTATGCTAACTCAGGAAGAGACATAGTTCCCAATAATCTGCACTTATTTGGCCGTTATCAACAGGAATGCGTCAAACAAATACTTGGCTCTAACTCCACCATCTCAAATACCAAGTCTTGGCCTAATACGACAAGCTCCTTTCTGCAAATCCGCGTAAAGTGAACTCAAATGTTCACCAGAAATTTCATTGGTTTGTGCACCAGCGCATGACATGCAAACGCCCCACCAGTAAACTGGATGCGTATAAATATAAAAGTCCCATTCTTATGATGTTAAAGAAGTTTTTTGCCACCCTATCTCTTTTCGCTTTCGCTACTTTCAGTCCGCTCACCACAGCGAACACGGTTGGCGGCGTAGCAACAAATCTCGTACCTATCCTCGCATGTGTATGGGATCCCATCGGTAAAGCCGGCCCCGTCGGTCAAATCATGGCCGAAGCCAAAATTCATGCCGCGAACTGGGGGGTCGATCTAAGCTATGTCGTGTACTCTGATGAGCGCGTTGCGATTGAAGAATTTCGTTTAGGTCGCTGCGATGCAGTCAATATGCTTGGCTTCCGGGCTCGCGAGTTTAATAGCCTGACAGGAAGTTTGGGGGCCATCGGCGCAATTCCGAGTTATGAAGCCTTAGGTATCGTGCTTAAATCCCTTTCTTCTAAGAAGGCAGCCAAATTGATGCGAATAGGCGAGTATGAAGTTTTCGCGATCGGCCCAGCTGGCGCTATCTTCATGTTCACTCGTGACCGCACGATCTTGTTACCGGGTGATTTTGCTGGCAAACGCATGGCGGTGTTAGATGACATCCCAGAATCAGCGTATCTCTCTAAGAAACATGGCATCACGCCCGTCAGCTCGACCATTTTCAACTCCATACTTAAATTCAACAACGGTAGTGTTGACCTGACAGCCGCTCCCGCAATCGTCTATGAGCCCTTTGAAATGCACAAGGGCCTTGAACCAAACGGTGGCATTTACAAAGAGCCTTTCCTCTACATCACTATGCAGGTCGTTGCTCGCTGGGAGAAATTTCCAGAAGGTTTCGCGCAGAAAGCGCGTGACCAGGCAATCAAAGAGTACACGCGATTTGTGAAATGGCTCGTTGATCCTGAAGCGACGATCCCTGAGAAATACTGGATCGATATTCCTAAAAATCTTTATGACTACTGGGTTGAAGACTTTCGTCAGAGTCGTATAGAGCTCGGGGAAATGGGTATATACGACTCACGCACTCTAAAATTAATGCGCAAGGTTCGATGTAAATTAGAGCCCGAAAGCGCCGAATGTTCAGCCGCTAGACGCGAATAAAAACAAGAACAGCCTGCAGATTCATCAAAGTGCGATGAGCAACCATTCATCGCACGCAGTGTGGCCACTATCCCCTAACGGGTCTGACAAACGCTTAAAACCTTGCTTAACGTAAAGTCTAAGCGCCTCCTCCATAGTTGAGAGCGACTCAAGATACATATGTGTGTATCCGAGGTCTTTGGCTTCGCGCTGTAATTGCTCAATCAGAGCTCGCCCCCAACCCTTGCCGCGAGCCTCAGGAAGCAAATACATCTTTTGCAACTCGCAGCAATAAGGGTATTTTGCACACAAAAATGGGCCAAACCCACCGGCACCCACAACATCGCTTTCGCTCTCAATTACCTTGTAAACCCTGTCACTGTGATCATAGGCTGCACTCATACGATCAAGCTCTGGGTCTTGCCAAGCAAAACCGGGACGGTTTGCCCCGTACTCGGTTAGAACACTGCGAATCAGCTCCGAAACCCTCTGGTTATCTCGATTTTCGATATTCCTAATCTGCATTTTCACCGCTTATGTCGTGTGCTATGTTGAAGGCATGAGATTTGATATTGAGCACATCCCGAACACCCTTTATCTCGCAGATCAAGTTCGAGAACTCGACCGCATCGCTATTCAAGAATATGGCATAGCCGGCTTTGAGTTAATGAGCAAAGCCGCACGTTTTGCTTTTCACGCAATGATTCGCTTTTGGCCAAAAACAGAAAACATACTTGTGCTGTGTGGAGCAGGAAACAATGCCGGTGACGGTTATGTGCTTGCCAGCATAGCAAAGAAGAAAGGTCTTTCTGTCCAAGTGGTCGCTCTAAGCGATCCAGCAAAACTAACCGGTGATGCGCAGACCGCTTATCAAGATTGCGTGCGGGCCCAAACCCCGATTTCTCTTTTCGAAGAGCTTAAGCAAGGAGGTTTTACCAAACAGCTCAATGCACTTCCAAAAGATAGCGTTATTGTCGACGCGATTTTTGGAACAGGATTGTGCCGCCCAGTCAGTGGCGACCACCTTAAAGTTATCCAAAGTGTGAATGCAAAAGATGAGCAAGCCTTTCATGCCGAAGAAATCGACAGTACGGGCATTAAGATACTCGCCATCGATATTCCCTCCGGCCTTAGTGCAAATACGGGACAAGTGCTCGGCGCGTGCTTAAAAGCGGACTTAACTGCCACGTTTATCGGTAATAAGTTAGGGCTTATGACCGGCAAAGGGCGGCACTATTCAGGTACTCTTGTTTTTGATGACCTTGATGTTCCTGCAACGGCTTACGAAGGGATTGAAGCCACCGCCTTTTGCCCCCAACTTGGCAAACTGCGCTCAGCGCTTGGCCCACGAACGATGCACAGCCACAAAGGCAAACAAGGCCGAGCACTGTTGATTGGCGGAAATACAGGCTTTGCGGGAGCAATACTACTTGCTTCTCAGGCTTGCGCACGGACTGGCGCAGGCCTAACGTCAGTGATCACAAAAGCCGAGCATTGCTCCAGCGTAGTATTGAATCAACCCGAGATTATGGCGCACAGTGCAACATCGCCAGACGCGCCTGAGCTGTTTGCATGTGCAGATGTCATCGGTATCGGCCCAGGTTTGGGACAGGATGCATGGGCCTATCAGCTCCTCGAAAAAAGCTTAAAACAGAACGGGTTCAAAGTGCTCGATGCGGACGCACTCAACCTGCTAGCGAAACACCCCGAACTAAGCGCATTAATCGATGATCAGACTGTACTTACCCCGCATCCCGGCGAGGCGGCTCGGCTTTTAGAGACATCCGCTGCTGAAATTGAACGTGACCGCCTAAGCAGCGTAAGAGCGCTTCAAAAAACATTTGGTTGCCACATTATTCTTAAAGGCTCAGGAACACTTATCGCTCATCCACACAGTCTGAGTGAGCCCGAAATATCCTTATCACGTTATGGAAATCCGGGCATGGCAAGTGGTGGAATGGGGGACACTCTTACGGGAATACTCTGCGCGATCATTGCGCAAATGGCCAACGCGAATACACCCAAATCAACAAGTCGCGCAATCGAATTAGCCGTTTGCCTGCACAGCGCCGCCGCAGACATTGAAGCAAACCAACATGGCGAACGAGGCTTGCTTGCCAGCGATCTACCCAATACTGCCCGAACGCTCTTAAACGACCTTGTTTAAATAAAACTCTCACACACTGAGTAATTCTTTGACTGCGGGGAGAGTCACTGTATGAAGCGAAGGGAGTTTCGTGGAACGTCAACTGGGACTAACATCAATATGAACCGCGTGGGTACTTTCAAAAATTAGAGCTTGGCTTCGGCTGACAAAGTAACGCTGAGCGCGTCAACCCAATCCAGATAAACATAACCAAATCGACTAACTTAACACTCTAAAAAAAACCGCTAAGGTAATGAAAAAGCTCCCCAGATTTCGATCAGTAACATCAACGTATCTAAGGAGCTTGAATGCGTGTGCGAACTACGCCTTTCTTCTTCTCGTCACCACTAAACCTGCTAACCCTAGGCCGAACAGCGACAATGTAGCTGGCTCAGAAACAGAAGTAGGCGGGTCATTAATTTCACGGAATAACTTCCCTGCTAGTGCTGTTTCGAAAGCCGAAAAATCTGTCGCTGTCGTATAGAAACCGTTGCTAGGCTGGGTTATGGCATCCAAATAGTTGACATCGATACCGCTACCAACGCCGATCGCGTTCACTACAATTCCATTACTTGCTGCGCTAGTTGCCTCGCCTACAGAGATTGCATAATTCTGCGGGCAGGACCCTGAGACACATGGCACTCCATCAGTCGAAATATCCATAACAAGCTCATCACCGTCAATATTGTTCGACAGTATATCGCCGGCTACCATGCTGATTGCGTCGGCAGTATTGGTCCAACCTTGCATATAATCAATATCAGCAAACGTCGCACCAAACGCCGCAGCCGAAGCGTTATCGTTGATTAAAAACCAGTCCTGCTCTTTCTGTGTCGTAGCGGAAAACTGCCAACTAGACACATATAGTTGATCGGCGCCCACAACAAAATCATCGTAGAACGTTCCGCTCGAGAAGATATTTTGATAAGCCTGTGTCTGCAGATCAAAGTCGGACTGACCAATACTTCCTGATCCGTCCAAGACAAGTGCCAGCTCTATGACTGCAGAATGCGCAGGCACTGCACTCAAACTTATAAAAGTTGTTGCTGCAAACGCTTTCACAGCTGATTTTAGTGATTTCATTATTATCATCCCTATTTGATTATTGCTTCATTGCATTTAGTTAGAGGCTTTCCTTGCACTGATGTCCAGACCACTAAGACCTCATTGCGCCCAAAATGGGCACAAGAGTTATGATGCAATTGCGGGATAATGTTTACAAGAGTTAGCTGAGACGAAAAGCGAACAATCGCGTTGATTATGCGCTGAATCCATACACATATGCCGAAGTGATTGCTTGGTTGATACGCCAATCACTCGAGCATAGCTCTGTGCAAACAGCTTTACTCTGCCTAGTCGTTGTCGACGCTTTTAAATGCTGAACGGCGTCTTAAACCGCCTCTAGTGGCGTAAACGATTTTTTAACGCGATACTCGTTTCGGCATGTCTTTGGTTTTTGCCAAGATCAAAAAGAAACCCGAAACACGGTTAGAAGGCTTTTCGCTTCATCACATTAACTTTCCACTGTCTCCTGAAGCTTTTTGCGGACATCCATTAATACTTTACCAAAGGTATTTTCCGCTCTACGATCGCGACCACAACCCCAGTAATAATCATACTGACTCCCTTCCATTAGCTTTGCGTTACCCGTCGCTAGCAAAGCTTCGGCGACCTGCGCATACATACTCGCCTTGGTATAAAGCCCTCGTGTCATGTACACACGCTTCACTTTGCTCCAATCTCGCCGAATGCTTTTGAAACGCATGCGCCCCATTCTTCGAGCCGTTTTTGCATTGGGCGCTAGGCGAATTTTCTCGCAGTAGTCAGGGTTTGTCTCAACGAACTTCATCGCTTGAAAATAATGCTCGACGGTCGGCCACTCCTTCCCTTCAAGCTCAATCGGATGCGCCGAAAAAACACCCAGAAGCTCATCAGGATCGGCTCGGTGAACAAATATAGTATCTTCGTCGAGATCAGGAAATAACACGTCTCTTCCTTTTACATAGCGGGTTAACTGGAGTTACAACGATATTCAGGCAAATACCGAAAGCACCTGCCGCACTTTAGGTAAATAGCTCTGCCCAAACAAGAGCAAGTGGTTTAATAACGGGTATAGGTTATAGAGATCAATACGGCCTTCCCAGCCCTGCTCTAGCGGTCTAGCTTCTATATATGCGTCATAAAAACGCGTATCGAACCCGCCAAACAAACGCGTCATGGCAATATCGATCTCTGCCCAACCAAAATATACCGCCGGATCAATCAACACAGGCCGGCCAGTATCACAAACATGCACATTGCCCGACCATAAGTCGCCATGCAGCAATGAAGCTTGCTGGTCCGGCACGATGCTATCTAACTGCAAGCAAAGTGATTCTATCGCCTGCAGATCACCAATTGCGAGTAAGCCCTTATCAAACGCCTTCTCGGCAAGACTCAACAAGCGATGCTCAGCAAAAAATGCGCTCCCATTTTCTGTTGGTGTGTTCACTTGATGCGTCAAACCGCAGTAATTGTCATTCACGAAACCAAAGTGTTGACGGGTGAAATTGTGAATGCTGGCTAACTGCCGCCCCAGCTGCTCCCAAAAATCTGGGACATGCTGGTTGGGACGAATATATTCCAACACCAAATAGGAAGCACCATAGGCATAAACCTTAGGTGTTCGAACGTTCGAAATTTGAGAGAGGTAAGCGAGCCCTTCGGACTCGCACTCGAAAAAATTGACAGGGGCCAACGCCATATACTTTACGAATACAGCGTCGCCGGATGGGTGACGGCAAATTAGGTTGGCACTGCTATCTCCGCCAGCAACAGTCTCTTCGTTTTGCCAGTCATAACCCTCGTTAAAGAGCCACTCCTGGAGTTCCAGCGGAAGCATTAGACCAACCTATTCGTGCCAACTACTCTTCAATCTTCAGAACGAGGAACGAGGGATTACCGCCACGAATTACCAACACAGGAATCGCCTTATCCTCGGGCAGGTCATCAACAATATCCTCAAAATCTTCGAGGGATTCAAAGCTCTCATTATTAATCTTGGCAATGATATCTCCCTGTCGAATACCCGCATTGCTTGCAGGACCTGCTTGCACCTTCACAACCTGAACACCGCCTTCAAGCCC
>NZ_LWFU01000461.1:0-8336 GCF_001635135.1 Oleiphilus sp. HI0080 | reverse complement strand
ACGTTACCGCAAAAAAATAGAAGAGCTAGAAAGCTTCGAGTTTCAGATTAAATTGATTTCAGAGTTACCCTCCGATGAGGAAAGCTTTAGTGATGCTTTGCTGAATATGGCTGACTTTGAAAGTGAGTGGAAAGGCCTAGAAGATGCGTGGAAACAGGGTGATGCAGATCTCATGTACGAGCTGGCCATCGGTGAAGGTATGCGTGATTTTCCGAGTTTGGAGAATTACTACGAGGTGCTGTTTTTTAAGCGCAACGTGCAGATGGCTGAGAAACTAGAGCAGTGCTTTAGCGATCGCGTATGCTTTATGGTCGTTGGTGCCGGACATCTTGTTGGCCCCTCGGGCGTGGTAGACCTTCTTCAAAAGAAAGGTTATCAACTCAAGCAGTTGTAAGCGCCCTTGGATGACGAAGATCCCACCAGACTCAGGCGGCTTTACTCATGTCGCTTTTGAAAATGATGCTTAAGTTTCGGCCATGTTCTTTGGCTTGATAGAGAGCTTGGTCAGCGCGCTCATAGAGCTGCCACTTGGTCAGAATGTCTGGTTCTGCGTCGGCAATACCAAATGATGCACTGACCTGAATTTTTTCGCCCTGCCAATCAATCTCCATGTCCTTGATTGCCCTTCTGATTCGTTCAGCTAACTGAAATGCGGCGTCTGCTTTTGAATTGCAGACGATGATACAGAGCTCTTCTCCGCCCACGCGGGCCGCAATTTCACCGGTACGCAGATTGCTCTGCACCGCGTTTGCTACTTGTTTCAAAACAATGTCGCCCGCTTGATGGCCCCATGTATCGTTTACATATTTGAAATGATCCAAATCGACTTGCACCAACGACATGGGTGTTCCATAACGCTGAAAGCGTTCAAATTCCTGATCTAGGCGGTTTTGAAAGTATCGCTTATTGTACAAGCCAGTTAAGCTATCACTTAACGCAAGGTCGGTCATGGTTTGCTCTCGTTTGCCAATCATGAAGCCAATAGAGGCAAACATGATTCCGCCTATCACCGTAATATAGGCGTACAGAAGAACGTCAAAGGCTTCTTCCGAGAAAGGGCTTCTGCCAGCCAGCCATTGAATAAGTATCCAGCCAGATGGCAGGACAATGGCTAAAGAGAAGCCGTAAAGAGCTCTGAGCGCAGGCAGGGAGAGGCTGCGCGTAATAAAGTTATTCGCGAACCGAATGGAACTGTTTTGAATGATCGTCATAGTTCGGCCATCGTAAGTGCAACATTCGTATTTTTATCTGACTTTGCCGGCAGTTATCACAAGCGGATATCCAAATTATTATTTTGCGCTTATTCCTTTGGGTTGTATATAGAACAGATATTAACCAGTCGCCACTTATTTATTGCATGGTGCTCTTGCATGCTTTTTAATCATTAGATCAATTTCTCTCAGACAAAGAACGTATCTATGAATTTGAAGCGCTTTTTTCCTCTTATAGTCTTGTTTTTCTCTGGTTTGGTTTATGCCGAACAGGCACATCTGATTATGGCAACCGGCGGTGTAACGGGTGTTTATTACCCTGCGGGTGGTGCGATATGTCAGATGATGAATCAGGGCGTAAAACAGCATGGCGTCCGCTGTTTTGTTGAGAGTAGCCGCGGTTCCTTGGAAAACATAAAGCGGTTGCGCGCTCAGGAGATTGATCTTGCGATTGTGCAGAGTGATTGGTTTATGCATGCCCGAAGAGGCTCGGCTCAATTCAAAGATTACGGGGCATTTGATGGCTTGCGTAAAGTGGTCAATTTGTACAGTGAGCCTTTTACCATAGTGGCGCGAAAGGATTCGAACGTAGAGAAGCTTGAAGACCTCAAAGGCAAGCGTATTAATATTGGTAATCCAGGCTCTGGCCAGCGGGCGACAATGGAGTGGTTGATGGGGGTCATGGGGTGGTGGAAGTCCGATTTCTCTGAGGTCTATGAATTGGACTCCGACGATCAAGCGCAAGCATTGTGTGATGACAGGTTTGATGCGATGGTCTTTGTGGCTGGCTCGCCAAATAGCTCGGTGAAGCTCGCCACAACGGATTGTGAAAGCGTGATTGTGCCAGCCGCCTCCGCAAAGCTTGAAGAGTTGATTTCGCGCTCAGAGGTCTATGTCAAAACAGTCATTCCCGGTGGAATGTATCGCGGCAATCCAAAGGATATTGAAACCTTTGGTGTTTATGCAAATCTCGTCTCTAGCGAGGATGTAGATGAGGGTATGATCTACGCGCTTACGCAGTCTATCTTCGAAGACTTTAATGTCTTCAGAGACTTGCATCCAGCGCTTAAGTTATTGAGTCGTGAAGAGATGCTGCGCTCAGATAAAGTGTCTGCGTGGCATGCAGGAGCACAGTCCTATTTTGAAACGGCGGGAATGCCAAAACCCTAGATGCGCAGAGAAAGCACCACAGTAAAAAGACGGGCAAAGTGCCCGGCTTCTTATGTTGATGCGACTTTTGGAGAAAGTCTACTTTTCAGCTAGCGAGATAACAAAGAGATGTCGGCTGCTTGCAAGAACAGGTTACGCAATTGCTCCAGCAGGGCGATACGGTTATTGCGCACGGCTTCATCGTCTGCCATCACCATCACGTTGTCGAAGAATGCATCAACTGCGCTTTGCAGTTCAGCGAGTGCATTCAATGCTTGCGCGTAGTCACCAGCTGCAAACATGGGTGCTACTTTCGATTGCAACGCGCTTAACTGTTTCGCTAGCGCCTGTTCCGCTGGTTCGCTTAGCAATGCTTCATTAAGCCCGCCGCCATTCTCAGTTTTGTTTTTCGCGAGTATGTTTGATACGCGTTTATTCGCCGCTGCAAGCGCTTCAGCTTGTGGTAATGCATTAAAGGCCGCAACTGCGCGAATGCGCTTGTCAAAGTCGACAGGCTTGGTCGGCTTGCGAGCATGCACAGCGAGGAACACCTCGGCGGAAATGCCTTCATCGTCGAACCAAGCTCTGAATCGATCTAGTAAATAATCGAGTAGCTGAGCTTCAAGATCATTGTTTTCCAGAGCGGAGTGTTCTTCTATTGCCCACGAAATTAGATCTCGAAGATCTACATCCAATTGTTTTTCAACAATGATGCGCAAAACGCCTAGTGCGGCGCGACGCAGTGCAAAAGGATCTTTTGTGCCTGTTGGCGGTTGATTTATGCCAAATAAACCGACCAATGAGTCGAGCTTTTCTGCGATGGCAAGCGCACAACCCGTTAGTGTGCTTGGCAGCTCACCGCCAGCTTGCTTTGGCATGTACTGTTCATTTAATGCCAGTGCAACGTCTTCCGCTTCGCCATCATGCAAAGCATAGTGATAGGCCATGATGCCTTGAAGGTCTGTGAACTCCAGAACCATTTCGCTGACCAAATCAGACTTTGCGAGCTGACCAGCACGAAGAGCCTTGTTTTCATCGCTGCCAATGACCTTGGCGATGCGTTGAGATAACTTTGAAACACGTTCTGTTTTATCGAACACAGTACCAAGCTTGGTTTGGAAGACTATGTTCTTAAGCGCGTCGCGTTTGGATTCAAGGGTTGTTTTCTTGTCTGTTTCAAAAAAGAAGGCGGCGTCAGACAAACGTGGCCGGATTACGCGTTCATTGCCGCGGATGACCTGTTCAGGGTCTTTGCTTTCGATGTTTGAAACGGTAATAAAGTGCGGCATGATTTTTTGATCATCACCGAGTACGTGGAAGTACTTTTGGTGTTCGGCCATTGATGAAATCAATGCTTCCGCAGGCACGCTCAAAAACGCATGATCAAAATTTCCGAGCAGTGGTGTTGGCCACTCGTTGAGCGAGTTGACTTCATCGAGCAGGTCTTCATCGATGATCGCAAGGCCATTGACCGTTTTTGCGATTTGCTCTACACCTGACTTAATGATGGCTTTTCGCGCTTCATAATCGGCAATGACTTTGCCTTGGTCACGCAATGTACCTTCGTATGCCGATGGTTCGCTGATCTCAATTTCACCGCTGCTCATAAACCGGTGGCCGCGCGTGGTATTGCTATGCTGGATGCCCAAAGTTTCTCCGGGAATGACGTCCCCACCCAGAAGCATAAGTACCCACTGCACTGGACGCACGAACTCTTCTTTTTGAGCACCCCAGCGCATTCGCTTTGGAATCGGTAATTTGGCGAGTGACTGGGCAACAATGTCACCAATTAACTCTGACGTCACTTTTCCTGCCTCGATACTTCGGTAGACAAGCCAGGCGCCTTTTGGTGTTTCCATTTCCTCAAGGTCGCTTGGATCAATGCCTAGCGAGCCGGTAAATCCTAGTAGCGCGCGCGTTGCTTGACCCTCATCATCAAATGCGGCCTTCTTTGATGGACCGCGCTTTTCAATCTCTTTGTCTGCTTGTTGAAGAGCTAGTCCGGATATTTGAAGGGCGAGGCGGCGTGGTGCAGCAAAACTTTTGCTGTCTCCGTAGGTGATTCCGGCATCATCAAGGCCATCAAGAATACCCTTGCTGAATGCGGCTGAGAGTTTCTTTAATGCTTTCGGCGGGAGCTCTTCGGTGCCAAGTTCAACGAGAAAATCTTTGTGAGACACGATTACTTGCTCCCTTTGTCTGTTGCGGCTTCGACTTTTGCTATCACTTCGTCACGTAATTCTGCTGGGGCGAGAGGAAAGCCGAGTTTCATGCGAGTATCAAAATACGCCTGCGCGACGGCGCGGGCTAGGCTGCGTACGCGAAGAATAAAGCGTTGGCGCTCGGTGACCGAAATAGCGTGTCGTGCATCTAGCATATTGAACGTATGTGATGCTTTCAGAACCAGTTCATAGGCTGGCAATGGAAGACCTAATCCGATGAGTCTCTCGCTTTCTGATTCGTAGGTATCAAAGTTTCTGAACAGTGAATCAACATCAGCATGCTCAAAGTTGTAAGTCGACATTTCAACTTCGTTTTGATGGAAAACATCACCGTATGTTACGTCGCCGTCTGGCCCGTGGGTCCAGATTAAGTCATAGACGCTGTCGACGCCCTGAAGGTACATTGCGATACGCTCAAGGCCATAGGTGATTTCTCCAGTGACTGGATAGCACTCTAGGCCACCGACTTGCTGAAAGTAGGTAAACTGAGTGACTTCCATGCCGTTTAGCCAAACCTCCCAGCCCAGGCCCCATGCGCCTAATGTCGGTGACTCCCAGTTATCTTCAACGAAGCGAATGTCATGCACCATGGTATCAATGCCCATCGCTTTCAGTGACTCTAGGTAGAGATCCTGAATGTTCAGCGGGGAGGGTTTCATTACCACCTGGAATTGGTAGTAGTGTTGCAGGCGGTTGGGGTTTTCTCCATAACGACCATCTGTGGGGCGTCGGCTTGGTTGCACGTAAGCGGCATTCCAAGTCTCTGGCCCAATAGAGCGTAAAAATGTCGCAGGGTGGAAGGTGCCGGCACCGACTTCCATATCGAGAGGCTGAAGTACGACACAGCCCTTACTCGCCCAAAAATTTTGAAGAGCTAGGATTAGCCCCTGGAAGGTTTTTACATCTGGATTGGATTGTTCAGCCACAACTCGACCACCCGTAGTTATTTCTTTATGTTTGGATTTCACTATTCTCGCGAAAATTCGCTACAAAACGCGAGAAAAAGGAGCGGCATTATACACCATCGGTATCGCCGCTCGTGCACTTATTGCTTGATATATTTCAAAATTTCAACCACTTGCTCTGGCGTTTCTGCGACAGCGTGCGCAGCGCCGTCGACTTCTTTGAGTGGGTGGGTAATCTCAGGATCATGGATAACAACAATCGGTTTGCCTTTGCCAATTGCTATGCCAGCCTCAAATGCCGCATTCCATTGCTTGTATTTTGGACCAAAACGGACGACCGTTAGATCTGCTTTTTCGATCATCACGCTGGTTCTAAGGGCGTTAATTTTGGCCGCTTTATGGTCTTTCCAAAAGTTGTTGTCTTCTTCCCCGAGGATACGCACGCCCACTTCGTCACTTGCTTCATGGTTCGTCACTGGCGCAAAGATCTCAATATCGAGACCTGCTTCTTCAATTCCTGACGCGATGCGCTCACGCCAGTCTGTGTGTATTTCACCCGAAAGATAGATGCTGTATTTCATATTAGGTTTAAGTCCCTAGTTTTAATTGATTAAACTGTGCTCAAAGTAGGCGGATTCTAATTAACAGCCTAAAGGATGCAAGCCAAATATGCTTGCAAGAGTGCTGAAAGAAACAAGTGGAGGTTGAAATGCCGATATATGATCACAAATACGGCGGTCTGGATTACTTCAGGGTTTACCGATCCTGGGCGGGAAAAGAGTATCAGGAATACGTGCGCATTGGCGACAATCGAGAAGCCGCTCGTAGAGAAGCAGAGGAAATAGAAAAACGTTTGGACTCTGAGTATGAGATCTATCAGCGAGAGCAGGCTTCATTGCCGGGCTTTCATGTTCGCAGTGATGGATCGATCCGTGGTTTGCGGAGAGTGACAGTGGCTCGAGATTCTCGGGCTCCCGTTGATGTTCTAGAGTTGCGGATTAACGTGCCTTGGCAAAAGGGCGTGAAGAGGACGACGATTTCGATCGCAACACATGGTTTTGAGGAAGCCTTTTCTCAGGCGATCAATAAAATTCGTGAGTGGTATGGTCTAGAAGAATCAAATCCCGCTGTAAAAGCGATGCGTGCATGCGATGCGTTTTATGCTCAGGGCGACGAAATCGGTGCGATCAAAAGCGTTACGCACAAAGCGAAGCATGAGCTTGATAATCTCGCTCAGGGGGTTTTTAAAGGTCTTCGTAAATTGGGTATATCGGGCGTTGCATGAAACGTTTGCGAACTCTGGCGCTAGGTGCGCCAGAACGCAGGCGTAAACAACACAAGTAACGTAAAGATTTCTAGTCGTCCCATCAGCATTGCGACACATAAGACCCACTTGGAGAAAGTGGGTAGATCTCCATAGTGCAGGGCTACGTCTCCAAGACCAGGCCCCAAGTTGTTGATGCACGCGCCAACTGCCGACCAAGCAGTGACTTGATCAAGTCCGCTAGCTAGAAGTAAGAGCAGCAAGATTACAAATACAAAAAGATAGAGAGAGAAAAAGCCCCATACGGCTTCGACTACCCGGTCGGCCACAGGTTTTTTGCCTACCTTGATTGGAATGACTGCGTTTGGATGAATGAGGCGCTTTGCTTCGCGCATGCCTTGTTTCAGGATGAGAAGGATGCGAATTGCTTTCATGCCACCACCGGTGGATCCCGCGCAGCCTCCGACAAAGGCGACCACGAAGAGTAAAAATGGCAGTACAAAAGGCCAGTTTGCGAAATCGGCCGTAGAAAAGCCGGTTGTTGTGGCGATCGAGACGACCTCAAATAAGCCTTTTACAAAAGCTGTTGAAGGCTCGTAGGACTTGGTGTAAACCAGCGTCGTGATGGTGATAATGCTGACGAAAAGCATCAAGCCTGCGTAAAACTTGAATTCCGCATCTCGCCAGTAAACATTCGGACTGTTGGCGCGCCAGGCAGCAAAATGTAGCGCAAAGTTAACGCCCGAAATAAACATAAAGAAGATGGCGATTAGCTCAATGCTGACGCTGTCAAAGTAGCCGATACTTAGATCATGAGTTGAGTAGCCACCAATCGCGATAGTAGAAAAACTATGCGCGATAGCATCAAATACATCCATTCCTGCGCCCCAGTACGCGACGGCGCAGAGTACGGTTAGCCCCAAATATATGTACCAGAGCGCTTTCGCTGTCTCGGTGATTCGAGGTGTTAACTTACTGTCTTTTACTGGGCCGGGAGCCTCCGCGCGATAGAGCTGCATGCCACCAACACCGAGCATGGGTAGGACTGCAACTGCGAGCACGATCAGACCCATTCCGCCAAACCATTGAAGCTGCTGTCGATACCAGAGAATTGACTTCGGGAGATCATCCAGCCCCGTAATGACGGTTGCGCCTGTTGTGGTTAACCCTGAAAGAGATTCGAAATAGGCGTCTGTATAGGAAAGGTTTGGAGAGTCAGACAAATATAAAGGAATTGATCCGCTGAGACTTAGTACGATCCAGAACATGACAGTGACTAAAAAACCGTCTCGAACACGTAGCTCTCTTCGATATCCACGACAAGGAAGCCAGACCAGAAAGCCAAGACCAAGCGTGATAGAAAATGCCTCAACGAAAGCGAACAGCTGGCCGTCTCCATACAATTGGGAGACGATAATAGGAGGGATCATTGTAAAGCTGAAAAGCATCAACAATACGCCGAGCATCCTGCCTATGGTAAGAAATTGCATGCGTCTGCCTATGACTCTAGAAAAATGTTAAACCAACCTGGAATAGTTTTTCGACCTCACGCACTTTGCCTTTGTCGACCAGGAACAAAATGACA
>NZ_LWFU01000460.1:0-6431 GCF_001635135.1 Oleiphilus sp. HI0080 | reverse complement strand
TTATTGCATTTATGAACCGCGAAGTAACAACTGACCAACTCTTTGGTTGGGGCATTTATGTCTTCCTACTTAGCGCGGTTATGTTTGCGCTGTTTGCTACAACGCTGAATCGTCAAAATCGTTTTGAGCTTGCCTCTCCGGCAGACGCGTTTCCTCAAATGATTGCGGCGTTCAGACCTCTTATCCCATACATTGTTTGCATGGTTGCAGTGGTTCTGTTCTATCGTTACGCGGTCAATGTGCGTCTTGATGAGTTCTCTGCCGCAAGGATACTCCCTGTAATGATGTTGGTTATTCTTATCTATGAGCACATCACTAAGAAAGACTCTGTAAGCGAAGACGGATTAACGACGATCCCTCACAAAGGAATCGAGAACTGTGTTCGTTCAGCAACGAACCAGACAACCGCAGAGATTGGTGCTTTACTGCTGCTCATCGGTTGTACTATTTGTCTCGGCGGAACGATTGAACGCTCAGGTGTCGTAGAATTGTTCCCAGCGGAGTTTACGAGTGTCTGGGCAGCAATGGGTCTACTAGTTTGTGTCCTGATTATCATGGGTATGATCATGGAGCCCTTCGGCGCAGTTATACTAGTAAGTCAAACGATTGCACCCATCGCTTACAACGCCGGTATCGATCCGATTCACTTCTGGATGTTAACGCTAGTAGCATTTGAGCTTGGTTATCTGAGCCCACCTGTTGCGCTTAACCACCTTCTTGCTCGTCAAGTGGTAGGGGAAGAGGAAGCGCTCAAGGCCGTTTTGACCGAGGGTAGCTTCTATCAGCGCTATGAGAAAATTCTGCTACCGTTGATCACGATGGGTACAGTGCTATTGATCGTTGCGTTTACGCCACTCTTCTATCAAATGATGAGTTAGCGTAAAGCTGATATGCTGAAGAGCCTCGCCTAGTGCGGGGCTTTTTTATTTACAAGGAAAGGATGAAAGGAGATCAGGATGATCAACTCAACAATCAAACTACCGTGGCTTTTAACCTTAGGCATATGCCTTAGTCTACCGATACTAAGCTCAGCAAAAGAAGGTTCTTACAAAGAGTGCTACAAGATTGCCAAGCAGATTGAAGAAATAAACACAAAAAGAAAGCGTGGCGGCTCAGGTAAGCAAATGGATAAATGGCGCAAGAAACGCCATCAACTAAGCAATAAATCCTACGCAATTAAATGCCGAAAACACGGCATTATTCTCTGATAATAGCTCACAGAACTCAGACATAAAAAAACCGGTATCGCTAAAAACGATACCGGTTTTGTATTACATATTAAGATTTAAAGCTGCGGGCCTGCTGCAACAATGGCATCAGAAACATCAAACTTCTTAAAGTTCTCAACGAACTGGGAAATAAGATCTGCCGCTTTTGCATCATAATCTTCTTTGCTCGCCCAAGTGTCGCGAGGGTTAAGCAATCCAGCATCAACACCAGGAACAGCAATCGGAATCTCAAGATTCAATTTCTCAAGATGCACTGTTTCTGCATCAGCAAGGGCACCGCTCTGAATCGCAGAAATAATGCCACGAGTCGTTGGAATGCTAAATCTTTGACCAACACCAAACGAGCCACCGGTCCAACCAGTGTTTACCAAGTAAACTTTAGAACCGAACTCTTCCATTCGCTTCATAAGCAACTCCGCATACTCGCCAGCAGGGCGCGGGAAGAATGGTGCGCCGAAACAGGTTGAGAACGTCGATTTGAGCTTTGAATCGGAACCCATTTCTGTAGAGCCAACCAAAGCCGTATAACCGCTTAGGAAGTGATATGCCGCCGCTTCTTTACTAAGAAGTGAAACAGGTGGCAATACACCAGTCATATCGCAAGTCAGAAAGACAATCGCGTTTGGCTCACCAGCGCGATTCTCAATGACACGCTTTTCAACATGCTCAAGCGGATAGGCACATCGCCCGTTCTCAGTCAGGCTCGTATCTGTGTAGTCTGGAATGCGAGAATTCTCATCCATCTTCACATTTTCTACGATCGCCCCGAATTTTATCGCATCCCAAATGATTGGTTCATTCTTCTGACTCAAATCGATCGTCTTTGCGTAGCAACCACCTTCGATGTTAAAGACAGTGCCTTTGCCCCATCCGTGCTCATCATCACCGATGAGAAAACGCTCAGGATCAGCAGAAAGAGTCGTTTTACCTGTTCCAGAGAGACCGAAGAACAAGGTCGTTTCACCGTCTTCACCAACATTCGCGGAACAATGCATCGGTAAGACGTCTTTTTCTGGCAATAGAAAGTTCTGGACAGAGAACATCGCTTTCTTCATCTCACCGGCATAACGCATTCCTGCAAGCAGAACTTTGCGCTGGGCAAAGTTAATCATCACGGTACCATCGCTATTAGTACCATCACGCTCAGGATCACAAATGAAGCTTGCGACATTCAGAATTTGCCACTCTTGCTTATCAGCCGGATTGTAATGATCAGGACGGATGAACAAGTTGCGGCCGAAAAGATTTTGCCATGCGGTTTCAGTCGTTACTTTCACTGCGAGGTAGTGATCTGGATCAGAACCTACATGAAGATGAGACACGTAGCTGTCTTTCTCAGCAAGATACGACTCAACGCGTTCCCATAAAGCGTCAAATTTTTCCGCATCAAAAGGGCGGTTAATCGGACCCCATGAGATAGCATCAGAAGTGCTTGGCTCTTCAACAATAAAACGATCCATAGGAGACCGACCAGTTCTTTTACCTGTAGTCACTACCAAAGAACCGTTTGCGGCTAAGCTGCCTTCTTTGCGCTCAAGCGCGTGTTCAACAAGTTGCGCTGAACTTAGATCAACAAAAGTGTTACTCACTTTGACCTCACCAGAAATTGAAATTTGCATTTAGGCGAGTCAAAACCCGCTTAAAATTGGTGCGCTATTATGCCAAAAGGCTGTACAAAAAACGACAGGCTTTTCGACTCTCGCGTTTTATGCGCTCTATACCTGCTATGAATAGCCCTAGTGCGGCTTGCCGATATTAAACACAGTGTTAATTTTCGCGCGATCAAACTCATAATGCCGCCCACAAAACTGGCAATCCACCTGAATGACCGACTCTTCTTCGAGAATGTTTAATGCTTCTTCAATACCTAAGGCTTCAATAGAAGCCAAAGACCGTTGTTCCGAGCAAGAACATTGGAATTGAACAGGCTCACTTTCGAAAACAGAAACTTTCTCTTCATGGTAAAGACGGTGGAGAATCTCAGCATTACCATGCGCTTTGAGCTCTTCAAATCCCAGCGTTTCACTCAACTGCCGAATTCGATCCCATGCATCCTGATCTTCCATGAGTTTGTAATCCGGCAACTGCTGTAGCATCAACCCGTAACAGCCGTCTTCATCAGAAGCGAACATAAAATGTGTTTCTAGCTGCTCTGAAAGGTCGAAGTATCGCGCAAGACATTCGGCCATCGTCGCGTGCTCCAGTGGCACGATACCCTGGTAGCGGTTGCCTTTCTCTGGATCGATAGTAATGGCGAGTTGTGCCTTACCTAAAAGCATCCTCAGCTCGCCTTCGTTCGGCATGTCGTCAGTATAATTAGCAATCGTTCGAAAGCTCCTCATATTCGTTGCTTCTGCCATCAACAGGGTTAGAGGGCCCTGCCCACGAGCATGCAACGACAAACGCCCTTCAAACTTAAGTGTTCCGGTCATCAGCAGCGTGGCGGCCGTTGCCTCGGCAAGCAATTGCCTCACAACCGCTGGATATTGCTTACCTTCTATCGCTTGTAGAAAGCTATCTGAAAGCCTGACGATTTCACCTCGAATGTGGCATTCGTCAAACATAAATTTTTGAAATGAATCACCTTCAAGCATATATACTTCTCTCTGTTTAATCGTTTCGTTCTTCTTTAAAACGGTGAATCAAACGCCTATCACGCTTATTAGGTCGACGAAAAGCAACAGGCTGACTCTCACGCTCGGCCCTTCGTTCAGCAAGCTTCTGCTCGCGTTTTTCGAAGCTCTCCTCGGTTTCTTCATACAATACTTGGGCAAGCGTTGCGTTTTGCCGTCTATCTGAGATGCCTTTTACAATCACGACTTTATCTACCCAACCCTGCCGGATTGTTAGCTCAACACCCACATCAACTGTTTTTCCTGGTTTACAACGTTGCCCGTTGTACTCCACTTTCCCACCCTCGACGGCTTCTTTTGCCAGTGTTCTCGTTTTAAAAAAACGGGCAGCCCAAAGCCATTTATCAATGCGGACCTTAACTTCTGCGTTGTTCTGCTTACTCATGAATTCGGTAATATATCTAAAAACGACTTTAACAGGGGAAACGGACTCTCTTGCCTGATTGCACCCTGACTATCTGGCTGCTCAATGTTAATCAAATGTACTAAACCGGCTTGCTTTGCTGAGTATAGGACGTCTTCATTGTCATCAAAAAAGACCGTCTTTTCTGGGTCAAAGGGCAAAGCCTGATTCAACTTCTGCCAAAAAACCGGATCTTCTTTTGGTACCCCAAAGTCATGCGAAGTATGTATCTCATCAATATAATCACCCAAATTGGTGCACTGCATCTTGATTTCAACTCCTGCTCTGTGGGAGTTCGTAACGAGAATTACTCGATAATGCGCTTCCGCCAATAACTGCAAAAAAGTCTGGGCATGTGGCCGAAAAGCAATTTTATCTTTCACTTCATGCTTGAGACTAAGCAAATCGATATTCAACAAGTCGGCCCAATAATCGAAGCAATACCAGTTCAGCGTGCCCTTGAGACTATGGAAGAACTCTCCAAGATAATCCCGGGCCTGTTCTTCTGTCATCGACTTCATCTCTGCATAACGCTTCGGCAGGTGGTGCAGCCAGAAGTAGTTATCATAATGCAGGTCCAGCAAGGTGCCGTCCATATCAAGGAAGACCGTGTCTATTTCATTCCAGTCGAGCATCAAAGTCTTTATACTCAGGTCGCGTTTATTCACTGCATTCTAACTAAGCATGGAAGATATGTCAGATTTAAGAGAGTTGTTTCCCGCGCTAGAGCGCATTGTAAGAGAAGCCGGTCAAGCCATCCTGAAGGTTTACCAGCAAGAGGCGCCATTGGACATAGACACCAAGTCCGATGACTCACCTGTTACCCAAGCCGATATTGCAGCGCACAGAATTATTGAGAAGAGCTTGCTCGAGCTAACTCCAGACATTCCGATCCTCTCCGAGGAAGGCGGCTTGCCAGGCTATGATATCCGTGGCACTTGGTCCGAGTATTGGTTAGTTGACCCTCTCGATGGCACCAAAGAATTCATCAATAAGAATGGTGAATTTACCGTCAATATTGCATTGATTCGCGATGGAGAGGCGATTCTCGGCTACGTCTACGTGCCGGTTTTGGATAAACTCTATTTCGGCGGCACGGATTTCGGTAGCGTGAGAAAAGATAGGGCCGGCGAAGAGAGGCTCGAGGCTCAAGCTCTGAAACTGGGTGGCGAACTAAAAGTAGTCGGAAGTCGCCGTCACGGAGCTGAAGCCCTAGACGACTTACTTAACTCCCTATCTCAAGATTTCTCGAACATCTCTAGGATAGACATGGGAAGCTCGCTAAAAATCTGCGCATGCGCTGAAGGCAGCGCAGACTGGTACCCTCGGTTGGCTCTCACCAGTGAGTGGGACACTGCAGCAGCGCATGCAGTATTGAAAGGAGCTGGAGGGGAAATATATAAACCTGACTTAACGCCACTTCAATACAATACCAAAGAAGACATCCTTAACCCTCATTTCCATGCGGTTGGTGATGTAGAGTTCCCTTGGCCTAACTACATTAAGGGATAAACATTTAGCCGGAAATTCCGAATTTGGCGCACAAAAAAAACGCGGGCAGGAATAACCATGCACGCGTTTCTCATTCTCTTTCCAGAGACTATTCGTTCTCGTCGTCTTCTTGCTCAACGACTTCCGAAGCTTTTCTTCCATTGATCGTGCAGCCAAGGCAACGAACAAACGTAGTCTCGAACGGCCCCTCAACCAACACCTCAAAAGATTCGCCGAAATTTCCACCCAAGGCCGAAAATGGCGAAGAAATGATAAAAATTCCAGCACCAATTACGGTCGTTACCAACATGACTGGACGAACAAATAATGCGTCTCCTGTCATTGCCAATGAGCTTGGTGTTTCACTAATTGTATTTGCGTGCGCAATTGTTGGAAGAGCCAAAGTCAAAGACAGGGCAAGACTAAACAATATTTGCTTGATTTTTTGGTGCATCGAAACTCCTCCACCAGAGCCGAACGTATTTAAAGATAATTCTAAAAGAATAGGTTAAGTGAATGATTTAACTATAGCTGCTGTTTAGATTCTGTCTAATTTGTTGTGCTATTCAACGACGAGTTTAAAGGCTATTTTTGACATACTCCGCAATATACAGTGCTACGACCAGACAGTCTCAGCTCTTTTAGCGCCGCGCCGCAACCTTTACACGGCTCGCC
>NZ_LWFU01000459.1:0-23786 GCF_001635135.1 Oleiphilus sp. HI0080 | reverse complement strand
TGGGCGCTTTTGCATACCCAAAATGAATATCGCAGGGGTTTCTGAACAGCTCGTAGGCGAGCCATTCTTTGAGACTGCGCTTCTTATCCCGACTTACTGCATCCATAAAGGTTTGTCGAAACCCTGCATAATTTGTTTTATCCAGATTCTTAAGTGCCGGAATCGCCGCTCTAAGCAAGTCTAGCTGCTGAGACAAGCTCAATTCGCTGAGATGCTCATTCCACGCACCCGTCGTTACCGAGTCATGCCCGATAAAGGCAAAAAACACAGCCTGCGCATCACTTGCGCCATGCACTAGCTGCAGAAGCGGCTTTATATCTTGTTCTCGCTTTGGCTCATCTTCGAAAGTGAGGCTGTCTTCGTGGTGAACACCTTCCAATGAACCGTCACTACTTTTGCTTACTGGCGAATAATCGATGCTATTCGTGGCTGGCTCGACTTCGCTTGATGAAGCGCTCTGCGCACCTGAAGCGAAGCCCATTGCACCCTCGTGCCGCAGTTCTGCATCTGCAGTAGATTCCAAGTAACGGCCATTCCAATTTGGCATCAAGCGCTCAATACGCTGGTCCAGTGGCGGGTGGGTTGCAAAGACTTTGCTGTGGAACGCATTACAAAAGAAGATGTGCCCTAACTCATAGGCATGCGGGTTATCAACTCGCGATCGAGGCCCATGACCACCGATAATACGAAGCGCACCAGCAATGCCCTCTGGGTTTCTTGTGAACTGAACCGCAGAGGCATCCGCCAAATACTCTCGCTGACGACTTAGGGCAGCTTTGATTACCGCACCAAAAAACTGACCAATAGAGCCAAGCAACCAAACGGCAAGACCTGCAATGAATATAAGTGCAGCGCCACCATTTTTCTCTCTAGAAGAAGCGCTACCAAAACGCCGCCGATGCCCCCTCATTGAGCCCGCATGCATAAGCATTCGACCGGTCTCGTTGATCATCAACAAACCATGCAAGGTTGCTACGATGCGCACATTCAAACGCATGTCACCATTGAGAATGTGGCTAAATTCATGTGCGACAACGCCTTGTAACTGTTCACGGTTTAACTGTTCAAGCGCACCTTGGCTAACGGCAATTACAGCATCATCAGCGAAAACACCAGCGGCGAAGGCATTAATGCCCAATTCATTGCGCAGGACGTAGACCGGCGGTACAAGCATCTGGGAGGCAAGCGCCATTTCCTCAACAACATTCAAAAGTCTTCGTTCTCGCGACTCCTTTGAATCAGGGGCGATGAGCGAACCACCCAGCATTTCAGCAACAACATGGCCACCTTTTGCCAGTTCACTCCATTTTGACCAAGTCGCGACGCCAATCACCGACGCAATAATAGCCGTAATCATGCCCACTTTACCCCAGCCGAAACGCTCAATGATGATCAGGGCCGCTTGCAACGGAGGCGCATTCGAGACATCAACACGATTTAGCGTTGCGATGTTGCCGAAGTCACTGATCCAAGCGAAAGCAATAAATAATAGATTTGAAAGAAAGATGAGCGTAAGGACGGAAATACAAAACAGAACAACCAGCCGCTTGCTCTGTTTTCGGGCTGAATCTTGAGCCTTATAGAAATTCATTGCTGCTCTTTAAGGCTCCGTGAAGACTAAAAGCTGACTTTTGGTGCCTGTTGAATCTGAGCGCTGTCCTCAAACTCCAAAAGAGAAGCATCGCTTCGAAACCCGAAAGTGGGTGCAAAAAAGTTGTTTGGGAAGCTTTGACGATAAACGTTAAATTGCATCACTGCATCATTGAACGCCTGACGAGAGTACGAAACCCGGTTCTCGGTTGATGTTAACTCTTCAGTTAAATCAGAGATATTTTGATTCGCTTTGAGTTCAGGGTAAGCCTCCACTGCAACATTGAGTGCGCCAAGCGCCGACTTCAACATACCCTCACCAGAAGCAATCTTGCCCAAAGCAGAAGCACTTGCTGGATTTTTAGAGGCTTCTTTCAAGCCCGCTAATGCCGTATTTCGTGCACTAATCACCGCTTCGAGCGTTTCTTTCTCATGAGTCAGATAGGCTTTAGTTGCCTCAACAAGATTAGGAATTAAGTCATATCGCCGCTTGAGCTGCACTTCGATTTGAGAGAATGCATTCTCATACTGATTTTTATACGCCACAAGCAGGTTGTATATGCGGACGATGTAAAACACCACGAATACCAACACTATCCAAGAAATCATCGTCGAGACTTCCATTACTCTTCCTCCATCATAGCCTTATCTAAGATTAGAACAGATTTGAATAATTACTCGGGTGTTTGACAAAAATCTACAGTTTATTGTGTCTGTGGTTATAAGACTTGCGCGTAAGCCCAAGCAAGCCAAGGCATCAAGGCTTCGACGTCAGAGGTATTCACGGTCGCACCACACCAAATTCTCAGGCCATCCGGGGCGTCTCGGTAAGAGCCAATATCAAACGCGACATTTTCGTCGGCCAGCAGCGTAATCATCGCTTTTACTTGTTCCGGGCTCGCATCAACCGTCAAGCAGACACTCGTATTTGAGAGCGTTGCAGGATCTCTCGCTAGAAAGTTAATCCAGTCGTGCTGAGTAACAAAAGCCTGTATCGCAGCCAGATTCGCTTCTGAGCGCGCAATTGCTCCAGTAAGGCCGCCCAGACTATCCACCCAACGCAATGCGTCCAGATAGTCCGCAACGCAGAGCATAGAAGGCGTGTTGATCGTCTCGCCTCTGAAGATCCCTTCGATCAACTTCCCCTTCTTGGTCATTCGGAAGATCTTCGGCAGGGGCCACGCTGGCGTGTATGTCTCGAGTCGTGCCACCGCTCTAGGACTCAGTATCAGCATACCGTGCGCACCCTCTCCCCCGAGTACTTTCTGCCAACTGTAGGTGACAACATCAAGCTTTTCCCAAGGCATCTCCATGGCAAACACCGCCGAGGTGGCATCACAGATCGTTAAACCTTCTCGATCGTCGGCGATCCAATCTGCATTGGGCACTTTTACACCTGCAGTAGTGCCATTCCATGTAAACACGACATCATGATTCGGGTTCGCCTGCGTCATATCCGGCAATACACCGTAATCAGCATGATAGTGATTCACATCTTCAAGCTTGAGTTGATTAAAAATGTCGGCAACCCAAGTAGAACCAAACGACTCCCAAGCAAACACATCAACCGGTCGTGCACCGAGCAACGACCAAAGAGCCATTTCCACGGCGCCTGTATCCGATGCCGGCACGATTCCAACGCGATACCCTTCAGGAAGCCCAAGCAAGCGAGCTGTTTCAGAGCAAGCACGCCCGAGAGCATCTTTACCAATCGCGGCACGATGCGAACGCCCAAGCGTTGAAACATCCAGCTTATTTACATCGTAACCCGGACGCTTACTGCAGGGGCCAGATGAAAAATTAGGGTTAGCGGGCTTAATGCTCGGTTTGTCGAAACCAGTCATGCTCTTACTCCGGATGACGCAAATTGAAGGCTCAAAAATAAGTCGGCAATGCTATCACCGGCTTTATATTAAGTCACTGATAAAACAGCGCTACCAAACCCCGAAATCAAGAGATATAACCAACATAACCCGTGCATACTTTATGTACTGTTTACCTCAACAAAGGCCTTGCTTTAAACTAACGCGCCTAAATTTAATCGACTGATCGATTCACTAACCGATGTATAGGAAAAAACATGTCAGCATATTCAGATAACGATGTCGTCATCGTCGCAGCAAAACGTACCGCAATGGGAAGCTTTGGCGGAAGCCTGAGCACTGTTCCAGCTCCTGAACTGGGTGCCGCCGCGATCAAAGCAAGCATTGAGCAAGCTGGCATCGCAGTAGGAGACATTGATGAAGTCATCATGGGTCATGTTTTACCTGCTGGCGTAGGGCAGGCTCCGGCGCGTCAGGCATCTCTAGGTGCTGGCATTCCAGAAAGCGTTCCGACCACCACAATCAACAAAATGTGTGGCTCTGGTATGAAAGCCGTCATGCAGGCGTTTGATGCTATCAAAGCGGAATCCTGCGAACTAATGGTGGCTGGTGGCCAGGAAAATATGTCGCTTGCGCCTTACATCGTTCCGAAAGCACGCACGGGCTATCGCCTCGGGCATGGCGAATTGCTAGACCATATGTTCTGGGATGGCCTGGAAGACAAATACACCGGTAAGTTGATGGGCAAGTTTGCTGACGAAAACAGTCAGGAAGACGGTCTTACACGAGAAGCGATGGACGAGTACACCTTACGCTCTCTTGAGCGAGCCCAAGCAGCAACCAATGAAGGCTGGTTTAAAGAAGAGATCACGCCATTCAGCGTTAAATCACGCAAAGGTGAAGTCATCTTTGATAAAGATGAGCTTCCTGGACAAGCTCGTCCTGAGAAGATTCCTTCACTACGCCCTGCTTTCGATAAAGACGGTGTTGTTACAGCCGCCAACTCTTCAGCCATCTCTGACGGCGCGGCAGCGGTTGTTCTTTGCTCTGGCAAGGTCGCAAAAGAGAAAGGCCTTAGCCCTCTGGCAGTCATTCGTGCGACCGCATCGCATGCGGAAGCGCCTGCGAAATTCACGCACGCTCCTTGTGGTGCTATGGAGAAGGTACTAAAGAAAACAGGCTGGAGCTCATCAGATGTTGACTTGTTTGAAGTTAACGAAGCATTTGCAATGGTAGCCATGACGGCGATGAACGCACACGACATTCCTGCAGAAAAAATCAACATTCATGGCGGTGCAGTAGCACTGGGCCATCCTGTTGGCGCATCTGGTGCGCGTATTATCGCGACCCTGATCTACGCTCTTAAGAAAGAAGGAAAAACCAAAGGTTTGGCTAGCTTGTGTATCGGTGGCGGTGAAGCGACAGCTGTTACACTAGAGCTTGTCTAGTTAGCGCTTGATCAAAAAACCAGAGTGAACGATGTTTCACTCTGGTTTTTTGTGTTAGAAGACAACAGGTGCTTCGCTTCTTAAACGATGGCATTCACGCCTTTTGTACGATCTCTGACAATTCTTCTCGCGCTTTCTTGAGCGAGGCATCTGCATCGACATTCATTCGATCTGCTGCGATGACTTCGACATGCTCAATGCCTATAAAGCTCGCAACTTGCTTCATATAAGGCACGACAAAATCAACCGCACTGCCTACAGGTGCTCCGCCCGTCGCCACTACAAGATACATAGTGTCGATATTCAACAACCCTTCCGGCCCATTCTCTGTGTACCGAAACGTTTCACCGACGCGACAAATCATATCAACCCATGCCTTCAACGATGCCGGAATACCAAAGTTATACATCGGCGTTGCCACCACTAAAGTATTCGCTTCTTTGAGTTCTGCTAGGAGTGCATCGCTCTGCTCGAGCAAGGCGTTTTGCTCATCACTGCGCTCTTCGGCTGGCGTGTAGAACGCGCCGACATGCGCACCTGTCACCAACGCAATATCATTGTTTGATACGTCGCGCTCAGATACTTTTGCCGCCCCAGCCTTTTCCGTTAATTTCGTGATCAATTCATTTGCCAACATACGACTTGTTGACTGATCACCCTGAACACTTGCCGACAATGAGAGAATATTTAACGACACAATTAACTCCTACCTGTTTCTTAATGATGATGTTGTATCAGCAAGATCTTAATCTCGCGATGCGCTTAAACCATGTGATCTAGTATAAAGATTGCGCTAACGTTTATAAGAAGGTACTTTTGCTCTATATCATCAATTTTTTTGAACAATCATCACGAGCACGCACACATGAATCTAAACAGCCCTATTACGATTGAGGCACTCAAAGTCCTTGATGTGATAGACCGCCGAGGCAGCTATGCAGCGGCAGCCGAGGAACTCGATAAAGTTCCTTCCGCTCTGTCTTATGTGGTTCAAAAGCTCGAAGAACAGCTAGACGTAACCCTCTTTCAAAAACAAGGTCGCCGTGCAGTGCTTACCCCCGCAGGCCGCTACTTGCTTGAGCAGGGGCGAGAACTTTTAAACTCTGTAGAACGCTTGGCAGAACAAACACAGAACATCGCTCGCGGCTATGAAAGCAAACTGCGCATCGCGATCGATACCATTATCAACCGTCCGGCAGTTTATGCCGTCTTAAAGCAATTCTTGGATGAACACCCTCTCATCGAAATTGATGTGCGAGAAGAGGCATTAAACGGCTCTTGGGAGGCATTGATTCAAGATCAAGTAGACCTGCTTATCGGCGGTGTCGAGCCAATCCCTATCAACAAAGGCATTAGAACGGAACCTATTGGCAATCTCGAGTTAGCTTATGTTGTTGCCCCAACCCATCCGCTCGCGAAAAAGAAAGGCCCGTTTTCACCCAAACAACTAGAACATGAGAGACGAGTCGTAACCCATGACTCTGCCCGAGAGTCCGTTAGTTGGTCACGCGGCTTGCACAACTCAAACAAACACTTTTATGTCCCGAACAGTCATAGTAAACGCTTGGCGCAATTATCAGGCATAGGGCTTGGCTTCCTACCAAGACACTTAATTGAAAAAGATTTACAGGAAGGGAGTCTAATTGAGCTTGAGTTAACCGAAAAACACAGCACACCTAGTACACTCTATATAGCCTGGAAAACAGTCAATCGTGGAAAAGGTTTAAAACAGTTACGCGATTTATTTAGTTCAGAACTTACTCTTTAAGGATAAACATGAAGCATCTTAGTCTTGCTCTTATATTGGCATTTTCACTGTTCTCGAGCGCGACTGTTTTGGCAAAATCACTGCCAAATACGCAAAAAATCATTCAGGAAACAGACTTGTTTATGTCCAATCTAGCGAAGGGTGATGCGGAAACAGCGATCAACCTGATATCGATATACCTCGGGATTGATGCGGAGCAGTTTAGCCAGCGAGCCCAAAAAATCATTAGCGACATGAAACGCATTAACGCAAGCGCTGGCAACCCGATAGCGTATGCAAAGCTGGATGAGCAAAGTATAGGCGATCACTTCTTTAAAGCTCGCTACTTACTAAAGTACCAACAAGCCGCCATCGTTTGGGAAATCAATTTTTATCAACCTCAGAATGGTTGGCGTCTGGTAGATATCAGCTTCAATGCCGACATTAATGCCCTATTCAAGGAATAAAGTTCGAGCTTCAGAAAAGCAGCGCTAAGCAAGCAAGTGTTCAAGAATTCCACGCATTTCGTCGGGATTTTTGATCGTTTCACCCGCAACACTCTCTTGCTGATAACTGGCAAGATATTTACTGGCGAGTCGAGAAATCCAGAAACGCAACGCAGCCAGCTCCAAAAATAGCGGCCAGGCCTGTTCATCCTGATCGCTCCAAGCATGTTCTGCTTTATATCCATCTAGTAGTGACGACATAAGGGCCCGATCGTAGCGTCCATCACTCTTCGTCACCCAGTCATTCGCGCACACCGCCAAATCAAACAACAAGCCCTCCGTACAAGCGTGATAAAAATCAATCACTCCTGATACTCGGCCACCTTCAAATAAAACATTGTCTTTGAACAGATCACCGTGCACCGTCCCTTTTGGGCAAGCATCCAGTTGCTGACGATAGTCAGCGTAACGCGCGACACAACGCTCAAGTAGCGCCAAATCGTCTCGCGCGATATGAGAATCCCGCAAAGCGTTCAGCTTCCCTTGCATCCAAGAAAGATCTCTGACCAGAGGGCGATGCCCACCAAACGTGCCAACAGCGTGATGCATTGAACCTAGCCATCGACCGACTTCAAAGCAATTGTTGAGATCCACTTGGTCTTTCGCCTGCCCGCTCAAACAAGGAACAATTAACGCATCTTTACCATGCAGCTGAAAAAGCGCCCTGCCAGAGGAGTCAACCAAAGGCGCGGGCACGCTCAAGCCTTGCTCAGCAAGGTGGCGAGTCAGATCCACAAAAAACGGCAACTCACTAGCTGCCATATTTTCGAAAACCGTCAAGACCCAAGAAGTCACGTCACCGTTTTTCTGAGTATCAAGAAAGTAGTTTGTGTTTTCGATACCTGCACTAATACCCTCAAGCCGAAGACATTTGCCGAGCGAGAATCGCTCAAGAATCGCTGTTAGATCAGCAGCAAGGACGTGGGTAAAAACTGCCATAGGGCTCGATTTCGACTCTAATTATTGATTTTGCTCTTGGCTTTATGCGCGCTGCTTTGCCAGGAAAGCTGTTTACGAAGCTCGCTCTGTCGGAAGTTGCAAACAACGTGCGGCTCGAGAGACGAAATATACCGCTTATCACCCGCGTCCGCATCTTTAGTCGCAACATCAATATCGAGGTTCGCGATCTGCTTATAACAAAGAACCTTAAAATCAGTGGCTGAATTTTCGAAAGGCTCTAGCACGACAGCAGCGCCGGCGTCTGCCAACATAACCTCGGTACCAGGAGGGAAGGCCCCCAACATTAGAATGAAACGATCCACGAACTCGGCATCAAACTGCTTGTCTTTACATTCCCAAAGAATCGACTTCGCATCGCGGATCGATCTGGCTGGCGCATAACTTCGTTCTGAAGTCATAGCGTCAAATGCGTCAGCAATGGATACAAGTCGAGCGAAGAAGGGAATCTCATTGCCTTTAAGCTTCGCCGGATAGCCCTCACCATCTATTTGCTCATGGTGTGACACCACAACTTCTATCAATTCTCGAGATGCGTTGGTCTGCGAAAGCAATATTTTTCGACCCTCGAGCGGGTGCACCCTAATAACTGCGTACTCGGCACTACTCAACGCGCCTTCTTTTTCTAAGATCGCGCTCGGGATCATGATTTTGCCGACATCGCTCAGTAAGGCAGCAAGACCCAGCTCAACAAGCTCCGCACGCTTTAAACCCTGATTCAGTCCAAGGCACATCGATAACGCCGCCGTTCGGAAGGCATGCTCAACAAGATAGGAGGCAGGATTTTTTACTTGGCAGAGGAACATCCAAGCATACATGTTCGTCTCAATGCTAAGAGCACAAGATGCAAGCAGCGCTCTCGTGCTTTCAAGATCCACTTGTTTTCCGATTCGCAGCTGCGCATAAAGCTCATCCACACTTAAGACGAGATCATCCGCTAGCGCATAAGCGCGCCGGATCTCTTTCTCAAACGGAGCATTCACCGTGATGAGCTCCGGATTGTTTTTCCTGAGCCCGAAATCCACACTAAGCTCATGGGATTTATCCTGCGATCCCTCAACTTGATAACTACAGTAGTTATTCTCTCCTAGCACCACCATGCCCTTAAAAGCGATATATTCAATCAAGCGTAGCAAAAGGATGTGCATTCTTTGTCGCAAAAGCGCTTGATTCTGAAAACTTACGTAACAAGTCTGCAATTTTTCACGCAAAAGTATAAAATCGCGCGCCAGAGCACACTTTTAGCCTGAGCAATCCAGATGGAGAGCGTGCAAATTAATACCTGACTAATTTAGTGGGGTATTATATAATCTCGTTTTCGTCGGATGCCGTACTCTCTTTACTAGGCCTTGCCTGTTCAAAAGTAGGCTTTACCGATTTAAGTTTCGTAGAGCTGTCTTAACTCGTTCCGCGAAGCAACCAATACACACGCAACAAAGAGCACTGTCTGGAATGTCTGAATCTGACAAAGCTGTTAAAGACCTTATCAAAAATGAGTACCAGCATGGTTTCGTTACCGATATCGAATCGGAAACGTTTGAGCCTGGTCTAAACGAAGATGTGATACGCCGCCTTTCTGCAAAAAAGAAGGAACCTGAGTGGATGCTCGAGTGGCGTTTAAAGGCGTATCGTGCTTGGCTCGAAATGGATGAACCAGAGTGGGCACATGTTAATTTCCCGAAAATCGATTTTAACGAAATTGCTTATTACTCTGCGCCTAAGTCGAAAGACGACGGTCCGAAAAGTTTGGACGAAGTCGATCCAGAGCTGCTCAAAACCTATGAAAAGCTTGGGATTCCTTTGCACGAAAGAGCGCGCCTTGCCGGCGTAGCGGTTGATGCGGTGTTCGACAGTGTTTCGGTAACAACGACATTCAAAGAAAAGTTAACCGAAGCTGGCGTTATTTTTTGCCCTATTTCCGAGGCGGTGCATAAGCATCCCGAGCTGATCAAGAAATACATCGGCTCAGTGGTTCCTCAAAAAGATAACTTTTATGCAGCGCTCAACTCGGCTGTATTTTCAGACGGTTCATTTGTGTACATACCGAAGGGCGTTCGTTGTCCTTTGGAGCTGTCTACTTACTTCCGAATCAACGAAGCAAAGACCGGCCAATTCGAGCGTACATTGATTATTGCCGATGAAGGCAGCCACGTTAGCTACCTTGAAGGCTGTACCGCACCAATGCGGGATGAGAATCAGCTCCACGCAGCCGTCGTCGAACTCGTGGTGATGGACGATGCGGAGATAAAGTATTCGACAGTACAAAATTGGTATCCCGGCGACGAAGAAGGCCGTGGTGGCATTTATAATTTTGTGACGAAGCGTGGCTCGTGCATTGGACGCAACTCCAAGATTAGTTGGACGCAGGTTGAAACAGGCTCGGCAATTACCTGGAAATACCCGAGTTGTATATTGCGTGGCGAAGGCAGCGTTGGCGAATTTTATTCAGTTGCATTGACCAACAACGCACAGCAGGCCGACACCGGCACTAAAATGATCCACCTTGGCAAAAACACCAAGAGCACAATCATTGCCAAAGGGATTTCAGCAGGAAAAAGTGACAGCAGCTATCGCGGCTTAGTGAAAATCGGCCCCGGTGCGGAGGGTGCTCGCAACTATACACAGTGCGACTCATTGCTCATCGGCGACAAGTGTGGTGCACACACGTTCCCGTATATCGAAAACAAGAACAAGAGCGCCATCGTGGAACATGAAGCAACGACTTCAAAAGTCAGCGATGACCAATTGTTCTTATGTCAGCAGCGCGGGATTGACGCTGAACGTGCAGTTTCCATGATCGTGAATGGTTTCTGTAAGGAGGTGTTTAAAGAGCTTCCTATGGAGTTTGCGGTAGAAGCAACAGCCCTACTCGAAGTTAGCCTCGAAGGCAGCGTCGGCTAAGTAAATGAATGACTTGTGCGTTGCAAATTGGCAGGGCACCAAAGCGGAAAGGTACACATGTTAGAGATTAAAGACTTACAAGCCTCGGTAGAAGACAAGCAAATTCTAAAAGGTCTAAACCTTGAGGTAAAAGCAGGCGAAGTACACGCAATCATGGGTCCAAACGGGAGCGGTAAAAGTACCCTTTCTCAGGTTCTTGCAGGCAACGAAGCTTACGAAGTTACCGGCGGTGCGGCAACGTACAAAGGACAAGACCTTCTTGAGTTATCGATAGAAGAGCGTGCGCGAGAAGGTGTTTTTCTGGCATTCCAATATCCAGTTGAAATCCCAGGCGTCAGTAATCTGCAGTTTTTACGCACCGCCATCAATAATATTCGCCAACATCGCGGTCAGGATGAGATTAACGCGTCGGAATTTATGAAGCTTGCAAAAGAGAAAATCAAGCAAGTGAATCTTGATCCATCGTTCCTGAAACGAGGCGTAAACGAAGGCTTCTCTGGCGGCGAGAAGAAACGCAATGAAATCATGCAAATGCTAATGCTTGAACCTTCGCTAGCCATTCTCGACGAGACCGACTCGGGGCTAGACATCGACGCATTGCGCGTTGTCGCAGATGGCGTTAATGCGCTTCGCTCACCAGAGCGAGCCGTTGTGATGGTGACACACTATCAGCGCCTACTCGACTACATCGTGCCTGACTACGTTCACGTGCTCTCTGGTGGCAAGATTATTAAATCCGGCGGTAAAGAGCTTGCTCTTGAACTGGAAGAGAAAGGCTATGGCTGGTTGGGTATAGACGAAGAAGCAGAGGCTTAATCCATGACGCAGTTTGGTTCTTTAAGCATCCTTGATGAGGCATTGTCGAATGCGCACCCTGAGGTGATTGCATCTATTCAGGCAAGCACACGGGCAACGCTTGCCAGCGCAAATCTTCCAACCCGACAAACGGAGAACTGGAAGTATTCTTATCGCCGTCTTGGTGATTTAAGTAGGCTCAATCGAAGTGAGAAAAGCGACGGCCAATCCCACATCGAAGCCGTAAGCAATGCCGTCGTTATCAACGTTTTCAACGGCATCGTGGATCAATCATCCATTGACGCCGTTTCATTGGATGGTCTCAGCGTTCTACGTTTTGATGCGATCGATGCGGTGCAGGCAAAATTGGTTCAAGAGCATACAGTTGGCCATCAACAAGGCGAACTAGAGCAACTCAACGGCGCTTTGTTTGATGATGCGATTTTTATCGATGTCGCGAAAAACACAGCGCTAACCCAGCCGATACAACTAAACTTTATCCACTCAGGGGCGGGCCTCAGCACGCCTCGTGTGTTTGTACACATGGGACAAAGCGCTCAGGCTACAATCATAGAAGCGCATCAAATCGAGGATATGGAAACCGCATTTGTTTCAAACCAGATGACGGCGCTTGTTTCTTCAAACGCAAAATTAAATTACTTGCGTATGAATCCAATTGCAGATTTCTACAAGCTAGCCACCGCAACACGAGCTATCCTCAAGCGCGATGCTGTATTTGAAAGCGACTCGCTGTGCTTAGGCGCAGGTATGGGGCGACATGATCTGCATGTACTGATGACCGAGCCGGGCGCGCACTGCGAGTTAAACGGCGTGGTTGTCACCAAAGAAAAACAGCATTTTGATAATCATACGAACATCGAACATATCGCCTCCAACTGCACCAGCGAAGAAAACTATCGCTGCATTGCTGATGATAAGTCTCACATTGTTTTCAACGGCAGAATTCATATCCACAAGGATGCCCAGAAAACTCTTGGCGAAATGAACAATCGCAACCTTCTTCTCTCAAACAGTGCCGCAATTGACACAAAGCCAGAGTTAGAGATTTACGCAGACGATGTAAAGTGTGCGCACGGCGCAACGATCGGCCAGCTAAACGAGAAAGAAGTGTACTATTTGAAGACACGTGGTTTGAGCGATGATCAAGCGCGGCAAATGCTAACGCTTGGCTTCGTACTTGAACTTGTTCGTGCCGTCCCTATTGAAGATCTAGCAAAACGCTGGGAAGAGAGCCTTTCTCAACTTCTTAGCTTCCAAGAGAAATAGCGAAGGGTGATTTAATGCGTGCATCAAGCTCATCAGCTTTTGGCGTAAGCGAAAACTCAAGTCTAGCCAACGCTGCGCGACGAGACTTCCCGATCCTGGAACAGAGTATCGGCAAGAATCCGCTTATCTATTTAGATAGTGCTGCGAGCGCTCAAAAACCGAGTGCGGTGATAGACGCGATGACCGCCTATTACCACTCGGACAACGCGAATGTGCATCGTGGCGCCCATACGCTCGGTGATCGAGCGACCGCTTCGTTTGAAGGCGCTCGCGATAAAGTACGCGCTTTTCTCAACGCTCGCGAACGCGAAGAGATCATTTGGACAAAAGGCACCACCGAAGCAATTAATTTGGTCGCCAATGGTTTGGCCGACCGACTAAGCGAAGGCGATGAAATCATCGTTACCCGAATGGAGCATCATGCCAATATTGTACCGTGGCAAATGCTTGCAGAGCGGACTGGTGCGGTCGTCAAAGTTTGGGAAATAAACCAAGCTGGAGAACTCATTTCGAACGGCTTCGAACAGTTACTTAGCGCCAAAACCCGAATCCTTGCATGCACGCACGTGTCTAATGTTCTAGGTACGATAAACCCAGTAAAAGACATGATTGCCAAGGCTAGAGCGGCAGA
Source organism: Oleiphilus sp. HI0080 (assembly GCF_001635135.1). Classification (NCBI taxonomy): domain Bacteria; kingdom Pseudomonadati; phylum Pseudomonadota; class Gammaproteobacteria; order Oceanospirillales; family Oleiphilaceae; genus Oleiphilus; species Oleiphilus sp. HI0080. Next base: position 10,101 of record NZ_LWFU01000459.1, on the reverse strand, counting down.
GGTCATTACTGTGATTGATGGCGCACAGGCGACGCCGCATTTCTCAGTCGATGTACAAGATTTAGATTGTGACTTTTACGCGTTCTCATCGCATAAATTATTCGGCCCAACCGGGATCGGTGTGTTGTATGGGAAGCGAGAACAGCTAGAAGCCATGCCACCCTATCAAGGCGGTGGTGAGATGATCGAACGTGTTAGTTTTGAGGGAACGACCTTCAACAAACTACCTTACAAATTCGAAGCCGGAACACCCGCCATAGGCGAATCTGTTGGCCTTGCGAGCGCCATTGACTACCTGAACGCCCATGATCGACTGGCGCTTGAAAAGCATGAAAACGAGTTGCTTGAAAATGCCTTGCAGCAAATGTCAGGCATCGACGGCATGTCGATGATCGGCACGGCTGAAAACAAAGTGCCTGTCATGTCATTTAAGATAGATGGGCTTCACCCTAGCGATATAGGCATGCTGCTGGATCAACAAGGGATTGGCATTCGCACAGGACACCATTGTGCTATGCCGTTGATGGATTTTTATGGCTTGCCCGGTTGTGCGCGCGCCTCATTCGCGTTCTACAACACACACGAAGAAGTAGACCAATTATTTAAAGCACTCGCTAAAATAAAGCGAATGTTCGCTTAGTTAAGATCTGAGAATCAGTTATGAGTATTGCGACATTTGAGCCAAATCAATCTGTTTCGTTTTCTGAAGCAGCTTGCACACACATCGCTAAAGAAATCGAGAAAAGCGGCGGAGACAAACTTTTTCGCCTCTACCTCCAAACGAGCGGTTGCTCAGGCTATATGTACGAGACAGAGCTTGTTGATACGCCGGCCGAAGGAGATGTTCAGTTTGAACAGCATGGTGTCAGCGTCTCAGTCCCAGCTAAAGACTTAGCCGTTCTGGCAGGTACTGAAGTCGACTTTATCAAAGTTGGCTTGAACAGCATGTTCCAATTCAGAAACCCTAACGTGACAGGCGAATGCGGTTGTGGCGAGAGCTTTTCCGTAACAGAGGAAGCGTAATTAATGGCTGAACGCGAAGTAGTAGTGACAAAACGCGAAATAGCCGCGCGCATTGTTCCTGCAGGCACAGAAATCTCCATTCCAAAAGACACCTTTGTCACCATCACCCAATCTTTGGGTGGCACCTTTACCGTCTCTGTAAATGGCAATCTTGCCCGAATTGAAGGCCGCGATGCCGACGCATTAGGCAAAACGGTCGTCTATGAAGAGGTGGCAGCACCAGAAGACGGCTCGGTCAGTGAAGAGCAGGTATGGGCCGCTCTAAACCAAGTATACGACCCAGAAATCCCAGTTAGCGTTGTAGAGCTTGGACTGATCTACAATTGTAAGGTCAAACAAAATGAGCAAGACGCAAGCAAGTATGACGTGTTCATCACGATGACATTAACGGCGCCGGGTTGCGGCATGGGCCCCGTTATCGTCGATGATGTGCGTCATTATGTGGCTCGAGTGCCAAATGTCAGTCGCGTAGAGGTAGATTTGGTTTTTGACCCTCCTTGGAATAACGACATGCTATCGGACGAAGCAAAATTGGAACTAGGACTTTTATAAGCATGAGCCTCCCTACTCTCGAAACATTTAAAGCAAACCCTTTAGGTTCAACAACGACCATCGAAGACGTGATTGATGCCTTTGAGTTCTTAGATGACTGGGAGGAGCGCTACGGCTACATCATTGACCTTGGCAAATCATTGCCTGAGTTTCCGGACTCACAGCGAGTCGAAGAAAATTATGTGCACGGATGTCAAAGCCAAGTGTGGCTAATCCATCACTATGATGCAGAAAGCAAAAAGCTGTATCTCATGATTGATAGCGATGCGATCATCGTTAAAGGGCTCGCTGCGATCGTGTTAGCAACACTAAATGCAAAAACCCCCCAAGATATTCTATCCATGGATGTCGAAGCCAGCTTTGAGAAGATAGATCTCATGCGACATATTAGCCCATCGAGAGGTAATGGACTCAGAGCCATGCTGGAACTGATCAAACAAGCGGCTGAAAAATACCAATAGCCGTTCCTAGGCAAGGAGTAGGTGACTAGAATGATCGATAAGGATTCAATTCATCACTCCTCATCCGCGAAAGCGGAGTCCTCACACCACGCCCCCTATCCTGCTGAACAGACCGCCCCGCTAATTGAAAACGTCTTCAGCGATGCTGAGTCGTACTTTAAAGCGCTCAAGCACTGCATGGAGCATGCGCGATTTCAAATCGACATGGAGGTGTATATTTACGAATCCAAGCACCTAGGCAAGCACGTTTCTGAGGCACTAAAGCACGCAGCTCAACGAGGTCTTACTGTAAGACTTCTCACAGATGGCTACGGGATCAGTCACGACTTTGAGAGCACAGCCCGCGATCTGGTTGCCCACGGCGTCGATGTGCGTATCCACAAACCGCTGCCATGGAATCTGGAACATTGGCGCTATTCTGTCACGCACACACACGGCCTCCGAAAATGGTTCTTTCTCTTACTGGCTATCAACAAACGCAATCATAGAAAAACAATCGTCATAGACCACCAACACTTGTTCATGGGCAGCATCAATGTGAGCAACAGCCATCTGCATACAGATCATGGCGGTCAAAATTGGCGCGATACTGCGCTACATGTTCAGGGGGCTTCACTAAAACCGATTGAGCAGGCCTTTGAGGCCAGTTGGAACTACTCGAAGCGAAAAGTAAGGCGGGTCATTTCAAAAAAAGCGATGAACTCCAATTTCTTGCTCAACTACACCCGCACTTTACGGAATCATCATGATCATCTTTTACTGTCAAAAATATGGGGAGCAAAACAGCGAATACTCATCACTAATGCTTACTTCGTACCAGAGAATACACTACTCCGCGCCTTAGTCGGTGCCGCCAAAAAAGGCGTTCGCGTTAGCATTATTTTGCCCGAAGAATCAGATGTATTCTTTATGCCTTGGGTGGCGGCATACTTTTATCGCGTTCTATTAAGCGCAGGCGCAAAAATATACGAATACACTCCTGCCATGTTACACGCAAAGACGATTGTCATAGATGATTGGTGCACGATCGGCTCGAGCAACTTAAATCACCGAAGTTTCCGGCACGATCTTGAAGTCGATTACATTGTTCAAACGGACGATGCACGCGCGCAATTATTGCAAGATTTTGAGTCCGATATTGCGCAGTCAACGGAACAAAGGCTGGAAGATTTAGGCAAGAAGAAAACGTGGCGCTTGTTACTCGGAGCGGTGATCCTACTCTTATTCGGTCGCTGGCTTTAGCGCACTCGCCGCCCAAAGACACACATTTAACTACCAAATAATCAACACATCATCCTGCTGAATGTTTACCCGTCCCGGATCAATATTGACCGTACCGCTGGCAAAGTTCGGATGCACCTGCGAGACCGTTAATACGGTCTTGGTATTGTTCAACTCGATCCCCGTTCGCTGAAAAGCATCATGATAATTATAGCTACGATAAACACTCAGTTTATCCCCGGGTTTTAGACCTGAACTCGCGCCGGAACCAAAGTGCAAGATTTTCCCATCAACACGCGCAATACGCGTCATAAACGGCTGACAACGCAGCTGTTGATCGAGAGAGTAAGCCATATCATCGAGCAAAGCGGCAACCGCTTGCCCATAACCCATTTTCCAGAACACTTGAGAACCAAAGCCAACCTGCTCTTCGATACCGACTGTCCAGGCGCCTTCGGTCGCAAAATTGCTCTGCCAAATTAATTCTCCACTCAAGCCATCATGAACAAACAGATCAACCGAAAACCGTCGACGCTCATTCGCCTGAGCAAAAAATTTAATGCTACGCCTCCACAATGACGTGGAATAGGCTTTCGGGTTAACCAAGCCAAGATCTCTTACCACACCAGAAACGACGAACTGAACATTCAATTGTTTCGCATACGTCATGGCTTGAGTCAGCATACGCTGCCCATCCAAAGAGGTAGGCGCATTATACGCATCCGCAAACGGTGCATCGTAACCGCGTTCAAACAACACCATTGACTCATGCGCAGACAAAGACTCCGCCAACGCACTCGTGAGACCATGCTCTATTCCATTCAAGCCACCAATACTCGCCTGCCCTGGAACCTGAAGATTAAAACCGAGAAGTGCCAGTGATTTCTTATACTTTCCTGCATCTGATCCTGGACACTCTGGAACGCGCTCTAGATCAGCAGCATAGCGAATACTGATCGTCTCTTCGTTTACGTTTTCTTCAAGAATTTGTTCGCGCCGAACACTAACCTGACTATCGGCGTTCAATTCATCACTCACTAAAACGCCATTTTTCAACGATTGATGGCTCGACAAACGAACACCAAACTCAAGCATGGCTTGACGCAATGCGTCTAGACGCGCCGCCTCTCGGGCCTCCGCGTAACTGACATCTTTGGTTGAGGCAGAGCCAGTCACTTCGATCCACTCGGAATGCGCAGAAAAACTCGCAGCAAACATAACCGCAATGAGACATAAAAATGACAGCATAGGTTTCATGGCGCGCCTCCTAATTCAAGTGATATTGTCGACTCATCGGAGCTCGACTAACACGACTGGGCGAGCCAGCCTCTGGTATCGGACGAATACAATCGGCACTCGCTTTGAAACTATTGACGTTGTTTATGCAATCGATGAAGTTACCCGGCAGGGACAATTCAAGTACCGTTTCAATACCCGTCTTTTCATTTTCGACAATCGACACCACTCGAGCCCCACGAATTACCGTCTCGATTTGTGTGGAATAACTGTCGCTTTGCAGCTCAAAATCGGTCACCGACGAGCTTCCCGCGAGCGAAAGCCCATAAACGCGTTCAGCAAGATTTCGGTATGCATCAAGCTTTGAAGCCCGAATCGCCAGCAGACGCTTCGGATCGGCCTTACCATCCTCGGTTGCCTGATAAAATGCATAGCCGGTTGCCTGAAGAGTAACAGGCGGCTTTGCTTCAACCCCCTCCTCTTCCGACTCGGCTAACAATGGAAAAGGCCAAAGAAAAGCAAGCGCAACGATCATGAACGAAAAGTATCTGTACCTAGACATTAAGAAAACTCCGAATCTTGACGCGATATGATGCTCACTCCAAACGGCACGTCAGAGGGCGATCATCGACTTAAGTATCCAGTGGTGATTCAAATTCCATGCCACCAATTTTAGGAGAAGCCTTGCCGCTTTATAGCCCGCAAAACCGGGCACATCTCAAAAGGTAATTGCGAATTCGTGACGCAGATGTCTTTGTACTCGACAACATTTAGATACAATCTGCAGAGTTGATCGTTTTTTCAGAATTACTTGGAAGTCATCCTATATGCAAACCGGATTTGTCAGAGGTCTATTTTTCTTCCTCAGCCTCTGTATCGGTGCACAAGCCTTCGCAGGCTATCGCACAATGCTCGACCCCCGCTCAATGGCAATGGGTGGCACTGGCGCCGCTGCTGCAACCAAATTCAACGCGTCTTACCATAACCCCGCACTGATTGCTTTTAACAGAGGGAGCAACCCAGACAGATTATTCGCTAGCGCATCGTTCGGTGCTCGAGAGCTATACAACACCGACTGGGATAACAACCTTCTCGAATTTCAAGATAGCAACGTCGTTGAGGATTATGACAATAACGCTACAGCAGATAACGCTATACGGGTTCGAGAAAGCTTACGAGACCTGAATATGGAGAGTTATCGAAAAGACGAAACCTCGTTATTCAGCCTCTTAATTGATACTGACCCGGTCACGCTCAATTTTTATACCCGAAGGGATATTCGCGAAATGACCGTGATTCGAAATCGAGACGAAGCCTTACTTGGAGAGCTAATCTATGAGGCGAATAATGGTATCTCGAGAGTCGGCAGCTTAGAGGACTCAATGGTCTCGACGGTCGATAACACCTACGTTGATATCAGCGAGTTTGGTGTCACCGTCGCAACAACGAACGTCATCTCTTACAACATGCCAATATCGTGGGGATTCACGCCCAAGCTAATGGAGATACGTGGCTCTCATCGCGGAGAACGCGTCTTAGATTACGATCCTGAGAATCCGCCAGATAAACGCGTTAGCAATGACTTTCTAGAGTGGAACGTCGATCTTGGCTTCTCAATGCTGATGACTGAGTCGTTTATGCGCGAAGAGCTTGGTATGTCTGGCCCACTTCTGGATGGAGAATGGATCTTCTCGCTTGTTGGCATGAACATGATACCAACCGACTTTACGCCTTATCATCCCGTGGGCAACTTCTTTATAACCTACCCAGGAACAGCGCGCGCTGTGCAGGCGCTTTACCAGTTTGGTGTGGCGCATTACCGCCAGAACTATATGCTCACGATGGATATCGATCTCACCGAAAACGAAGTTTATGACTTTGAAGGTTTGACGCGCTTCTTAAGCATGGGCGGAGAGTACTATTTGCGCGACGACTTTCATCTAAGAGCAGGCATGCGATTTAACTTAGCGCAGACTTCAGAAGCGGCAAAAGACAAAGCCATCCTAACTGGCGGCTTTATGTACCAACCTCATGGCTTGAGCATCGAAGCTGCCGCAATGGTGAACGAAGTTGAACTCGGCGGTACCATTGGTATTGGTTATGCGTTTTAGCTAAGCTAGGCGCATGCTTCAGCCAACACACTTTCCTTTTATCGACACCCCCGGCACCGTATATGTGGTCGGTGGCGCTGTGCGAGATGAACTACTCAATACACCGATAAAAGACCATGACTGGGTGATCGTCGGCGCAACGCCGGAGCAGATGACGAAAGCCGGCTACCAACAGGTTGGCGCAGACTTCCCTGTATTCCTCCACCCCGAGACAAAAGAAGAATATGCACTCGCGCGTACCGAACGCAAACGAGGTCGGGGCTATCACGGTTTCGTTTGTGACTTTGATAGCAGCGTTACCCTCGAGCAAGACCTGGAGCGCCGCGATCTGACCATCAATGCAATGGCACGCTCTAAAAACGGGGAATTGATTGACCCATTCTGCGGCAAAGCTGATCTAGAAGCCCGAATCCTGCGCCATGTTTCACCCGCCTTCATGGAAGACCCCCTACGCATTCTGCGCATTGCGCGTTTCAGCGCACGTTTTGCCCCTCTGGGTTTTTCTATCGCGCCAGAAACAATGACGCAAATGAAGGAAATGGTCGATGCCGGCGAATTACGCGACCTGACTCCCGAGCGTGTTTGGCAAGAAACATCGCGCGCGCTAGCGGAAAATGTACCCTTGCGGTACTTCGAAGTGCTTCGCTCTTGCGGCGCATTAAAAGAGTTAATGCCAGAACTCGAATCCCTCTTCGGCATTCCGCAACCAGAAAAACATCACCCTGAGATTGATTGCGGCCTACACGCATTTTTAAGTCTGGAGACCGCTTGCCAGCTATCTGACTCTATCGCCGTGCGCTTTGCTGCATTGATTCATGACCTTGGCAAAGCACTAACGCCCGAAGCTCAATGGCCAAAACACCACGGACATGAACTCAGTGGTTTAAAGCCAATCAAGACGCTTTGTGAGCGCCTTCGAGTTAGCAATCATGAGAAAAAACTCGCGTTACTTGCCTGCCAGTATCACACGCACATCCATCGAGCCTTTGAACTTCGGCCTGAGACCGTCTTAAAGGTCATCAAGGCCTGCGATGCGCTTCGAAAACCAGAGCTATTTGAAGAGATTCTTCTTGTCTGCATCGCAGATGCTCGAGGAAGAACGGGATTTGAAGCAGAACCATATCCGCAAGCTGAATACTTTCGACGCGCACTCCAAATCGCCAAGCACATCGACGTCAAAGAGCTTGTTCGCAGCGGCCTGAAGGGCAAAGAACTCGGCGAAGCAATTGATAACGCCCGTATTAATGAGCTGAAGCAGCTAAAAGAGTCCAGACAAAATTAGACGCTCTATACAGTTCCCCCTATAATCCGCTCCTGTTTAATTCTTCAGCCTTTGTTCAAAGAAGCTAAAAAGTAACGAACCATTAGCCTCAGCCAAAGGCCTCACTTTGTTCGGAGTTTATTATGCGTAATGCTGTTATTGTTGCTGCGGGGCGCAGTGCCATCGGTTCATTTGGTGGCGCCCTTTCCTCTCTCAGCGCAGTTGAAATTGGCAATCAGGTCATCCGAGGTGTGCTTGCGCAGGCAAACATTGACGCGGAGCAAGTAGACGAAGTCATTCTAGGACAAGTATTAACAGCGGGATGCGGACAAAACCCTGCACGCCAAGCATCGATTAAAGCTGGCCTGCCTGCCAGTGTCCCAGCAATCACGATTAACAAGGTTTGCGGCTCTGGTCTGAAAGCCGTACAGATGGCCGTTCAAGCTATTCAGCTTGGCGACGCGGACATGGTCATTGCTGGCGGACAAGAGAGCATGAGCAACGCACCACATGTTTTGCCAAATAGCCGAAACGGCCAGCGCATGGGCCCTTGGAGCATGGTCGACACGATGATCACTGACGGTCTTTGGGACGCGTTCAACGACTACCATATGGGTATTACAGCCGAAAATATCGCTGAGCAGTTTGATATTGCGCGCGAGGCACAAGATGCATTTGCACTCGCCTCCCAAAACAAAGCAGAAGCGTCTCAGCAGGCTGGTAAGTTCGATGGAGAGATTATTCCGGTGACCATCCCGCAACGAAAAGGTGATCCAGTCACCTTTGACCAGGACGAGAACATTCGAACGGGCGCTACGCTCGAATCGATTGCCAAAATGCGCCCCGCCTTCAAGAAAGACGGCAGCGTTACCGCAGCGAATGCATCTTCACTCAATGATGGTGCAGCCGCCGTTATCGTTTGCAGTGAAGACAAAGCACGCGAGCTTGGTCTCACCATTCTCGCGACAGTAAAAGCCTATGCGAACGCCGGCGTTCAGCCCGAGATCATGGGGACAGGCCCAATCCCGGCGAGCACACGCTGCCTTGAGCGCGCAGGCTGGTCCGTCGATGACCTAGACCTGATTGAAGCCAATGAGGCCTTCGCCGTTCAGGCAATTTCGGTCAACCAAGGAATGAAGTGGGACACCAACAAAGTAAACGTCAATGGCGGAGCCATTGCTCTTGGCCATCCTATTGGCGCATCCGGTTGTCGTGTGTTGGTCACTTTACTTCATGAGATGATTCGACGTGACGCCAATAAAGGTCTTGCGACCTTATGCATCGGTGGTGGCATGGGTGTAGCGCTGGCTGTCGAACGCTAGGCATGTTTAACATCGTTTTGTTCGAGCCGGAAATACCGCCCAATACAGGTAATATTATTCGGCTTGCCGCCAACACCGGCTGCAAGCTGCATTTGATTGAACCTTTAGGCTTTGATCTGGATACGAAAAAGTTAAGGCGGGCCGGGCTCGACTACCACGAGTTTGCCGATGTTCTGACCTACGCATCGTATGCCTCGTTTACCGATGCTCATCCAAACGCGCGAATCTTTGGTATGACCACAAAAGGAAGTCGTCCACATACAGACCTAAACTACCAAAAGGATGACTTCTTTCTTTTTGGCCCAGAAACCCGAGGTTTACCAGATGACGTGCGATCAGGGCTCGGTCAAGAGTTTTGCATTCGTATTCCAATGCTTGATGGAAGCAGAAGCTTAAATCTATCAAACTCGGTGGCAATTGTGGTTTATGAAGCATGGCGACAACTCAATTTCAGCGCTGGAAGCTAAATAAAGCTTCTAACAAAAAAAAGGCCACTCAATTGAGCGGCCTTTTTTCATCTAACACGAAGTACATGAAGCACTTCGCGACGCAATCTACTTATTACTGAACAGTAGAGTCTTGTGCTTCCGCACTTGCTGCTTCTGCTTCTTGTTGTTGCTTCTTCTGTAATGCTTGCGCAAACATGGCATCAAAGTTTACTGGCGCCAACATCACAGGCTGGAAACCGCCCTTAACAACTGTGCTATCGATCGTTTCACGCAAGTACGGGAAGATCAAGTTCGGACAAACCGCACCAACGGCATGATGATATTGAAGACCTTCCAAACCTGAAATTCGGAAAATACCCGCTTGCTGCACTTCCACAATAAATGCAGTCATATCTTCAACCGTGACCGTAAGCGTGATTGTCACAGACACTTCATGAACATCCTGATCTATCACGTTGTGCTTGG
>NZ_LWFU01000458.1:0-5386 GCF_001635135.1 Oleiphilus sp. HI0080 | reverse complement strand
TCAGTAAAGATGAAGAAGTGTCCGCAGAGCTGCTACTACCTTATATGGCACTTTCGGGACTATTCGATAACGAAGACTTTGCCCCCATCATCAACAACAAGAAACTGATGCAACAATTCGAAACCGTTATCTCTGAGCAATTGACTGACGTTTTCTTATTCTTCAACAGCTAACACGCACACGCTATGACCGTCGCATGACAGCGCCCTGACAGAGCTTAGTTGAGCTTAATATGAACGGTCACTTCATTACCTGCATCGTTATAGCTGACCGAGGAACAAAGCGATTCAACAAGCGCAATCCCTCGGCCATACGAACGCTCATCTTGACCGAGCAGTTTGCTCGGCGAGTTTGAATCGTGCGCAAAACCTTTACCGCTGTCAGAAATGGTTAAGCCGAGCAAATCTGGATACCTTAGCGGATCAAAAAAGAGCGTGATCTCAACACGTGCGGAGATTAGCTTCTCTAAGCGCTCTTCACGAAAGGAATAGTACTTAGCAAACCCGTCCGCCCCTCGCTTTAGCTTGGAGTCGAGCCCCAAAACCCCATGCTCTAGCGCATTAGAATAAAGCTCAGTTACGACTGTTGAAATCCGCTCTTGATAAACAGAAAACTCTAAACGCTCTGGTAATAACTTTAATATCTCTCCGACTGGATCTTCTAACTCTCGCAACGCCGCAGCCTCAAGTTGAACGGAGGTCGTCCAAGGAACAGCTACCTTAGATTCGGTTGCAGCAGAATGTGTCGGGGATGATGGTTTAGCAAGCACTTCTACCAGAGACACATCATCTTCTTGGGGTCTTGCACCTGCAAAATCTGCATACTGTCGGAGCAGCTCCTCAAACGCATCTGCGTGATGCTTATTAACTAAATTCTCAACAGTATCTAGTCCAAACATGACACCCTTTGCATTTACAGACTCGGGAATACCGTCCGTCATCATCAACAGAGAATCCCCTTCTTCCGCAGAGATACTCTCCATAGATGGATCAAAGGCGCTGTCATCCAATACGCCCAAAGGTAGATGTCGAGAAGAAACGAGATCAACCTGCTTTTTCGCGCTTTGGAGATGAAAGCAAAGAGGTAAACCTCCCGACCAAATCCTCATTTTGCTACCTGACGCATCAAGCTCAAGCAACAAGGCTGCGCAAAACATCGATCGCGGCAAAAATGCGCGGAGCGAGCGATTCATCTCTCGAATAATTGATGTGGAAGACTTCCCTTTGCGGGTCATGGTAAAGAACACTTGGGACAGAGGGATCGTTCCAATTGCTGCCGCCAAACCATGCCCGGTAATGTCTCCTAAAAAGACATACAGACCACCAAGAGGCTTCTCAGCAGATAGAAGAATATCGCCATTGAACGTTGACTGGCCCACTAAATAGCTGCGGATGCTATCGCTATGCCGAAGGTTCTTCGCTAACGCATGAGAGAGAACGTGGTTTCCTGTCTCATGCTCGCTTTGGAGAGTAGAATGCAAGCGCTCCATCTCAAGACTTTTCTGAATTAACTCGTCTGTAAGCCTTTGAGTTCGAAGATGTGCATTAATTTTCGATTGAAGCAAAGTGGTATTTACAGGCTTTTGCAAAAAGTCATCGCCACCACATTCAAGGCACTTTAGAAGTGACTCCTCATCGGTTTTCGCCGTCAGAAAAATGATCGGGACATGCCTTTCACCAATAAGTTTCTTCAACTCGATGGTAGCCTGATAGCCATCCATCACAGGCATCATCACATCCATCATTACAAGGTCCGGCTCGCTAAGCGTATATTGCTCTATTGCCTGCTCTCCGTTCTCGGCCTCGATACAGCAATACCCCATCTCTTCTAGCGCGGCGATTAACACCAAACGGTTGATCACCTGATCATCAACCACCAACGCTTTCACGCCCACAGCTCCCAAACTGGCTTAACAGAATCTGGCAGAACCTGGATACGTCCCAACTCAGCCCAAGACCACTTTGGAGAATGGAAATCACTGCCAACAGAGCCATGCAAACCAAACCGCTGGCACATATCACCGAGCATTCCGACCTCTCCTGGCTTTTGACCAGAAACAACCACCTCCATTCCATGTCCTCCAAATGACTGGAAATCAGAAATCAATTCTCGGAGCTTGGTTAAGCTAAAATCATACTTGCGAGGATGCGCTATAACGGCCGTAGCATTGGCTTCGGAGATCCAAGACATTGCGGTTTCAAGAGAAGGCCAAATACTTTTCACATCACCTGCTTTTCCTGAACCAAGGTAGAGCTTAAACGCCTCTCCCATCGAACTAACAAGCTCCATGTCCAAAAGAGCCTGTGCAAAATGTGGTCGCCCGGGGATTCCCTCAAAGCTTAGCGCCGTCGCTGCCTCAAGAGTTGGCGGCAAGCCTTTCTTCTGCAATCGTTGACATATTTCTCGGGCGCGACTCAAGCGCAAATCACTCTGATGTTTCTGCACTCTTTTCATGACAGGGCAGTCAAGTGCAAAGTTGTAAGCAAGAATGTGTACCCCAGCTTTGTTCCAAAGACAGGAAATTTCGATCCCAGGAATAAGCTCCATACCCAATTCCTCGGCCTTTCGTGTTGCTTCAGCCAAGCCGGCAATGGTGTCATGATCGGTAAGCGAAAGTCGCTCAACACCTTTACCGTGAGCGCGTTCGACGACATCTGATGGGCTTAAGTCGCCATCAGACATATAACTATGGCAATGCAGGTCAATATTTGAAAATCTCACACTAAAATTCTCGGTCGTAACATCGTATAATCCTGCTCCATTATGATAAGTGAGTGCGTGAACACTCGTTCGTCTTTACGCTTTGCCATTAAAATTGGAAACCAAATGTCGGAAGCTTCCCAAAAAGCGCAGTCAGGAAACTTGTTTCTTGAACTCATTCTATGCGTAATTTTGCCCACGCTCGTTCTGAAATATCTCAGCCCTGAAGACCAGCTGGGCCCCGTCTACGGATTGATCCTTGGTCTTTCCCTGCCTCTGGGCTACGGCGTTTATCAGTTCATAAAGGAAAAGAAGTTTGGCTTCATTCCAGCCCTTGGCTTCATCAGCATATTGCTGACAAGTAGCATAGGTCTCCTTGAGCTAGACAGCAAATACATCGCCATTAAAGAGGCGGCCATTCCGCTCATCATTGGTGTCGGCACGATATTCTCTCTAAGAACCCCCTATCCTTTAGTTAAAACATTCATTTACAACGATAAGATTCTGCAAATTGACAAAGTGAATGCCGCTTTGGAAGAGCACAAATCTGAAGCGCGTTTTGAAGAGGCCCTGCAAACAGCGACCTACATTTTAGCTGGGTCCTTTTTGCTCTCTGCCATCCTAAACTATGTCTTAGCGAAAGTGATCGTGACCAGTCCAAGCGGAACAGCAGAGTTTAACGATCAGCTAGGTACGATGAACCTGTTGAGTTACCCAGTTATTACTATTCCTTGCGTCATCGTAATGATCATCGCGATGATGTACCTATTTAAGAAAATAAAATCGCTTACCGGCTTAGAGCTGGAAGATATCGTCCACAATTGAGAGACTCTATGTACTACGCAATCATATCTACGGATGTCGAAAACAGTTTGGAAAAGCGCAAATCGGCACGGCCCGATCACTTGGCTCGCCTTGAAGTGCTTAAATCAGAAGGGCGTTTACTGATTGCTGGCCCCCATCCAGCTCTAGATAATGAAGATCCGGGCGAGGCAGGCTTTACAGGCAGCTTAGTTGTTGCTGAATTTGACTCTCTTGAAGAGGCGAGCGCATGGGCAGATCAAGATCCTTACATCGCTGCAGGCGTTTACGCTAACGTGATCGTTAAGCCATTTAAAAAAGTACTCCCTTAAAAGCTCACGCTACAGAATTCATACAGGACTTACGCGTCATGAAAAAAATCGCTTTATCATTCATTACCACGATGTTGCTAGCTAGCAGCGTGCTTGCTGAAACAATGTACGTTGACGACACGTTATTGGTACCGCTTCGCAGTGGTGAAGGTACCGGCTTTCGCATCGTGCACAAGGGGCTACCAAGCGGCACAGCACTAGAGATTATCGAAAAGAATACCGAGTCCGGCTACTCATTTGTAAAAACAGCTTCCGGTATTGAGGGGTACTTACCAACGCGCTACCTGTCGCAAGAACCCATCGCTCGCGACAAGCTTGCACGTGCTGAAAAAACACTCGCGACGTTGCGGGCTCAAAACAAAGAACTGTCAGACAAGCTAAGTACGCTGCAAAGCAATTATGAAGAGCTTGAGGGACAGCATTCCAAGGCAAGCAAGTCTCTAAGCGCGAATACCGATGAACTGGCAAGAGTCAAAGCCGTCTCCGCCGATGCTCTTAATCTCGACAGAAGCAATCGTGAATTACGAAACAGTAACGAAGAGCTTCGCAATCAGTTAGAACTACTCGAAGTAGAAAATTCGCGACTAAAAGACAAATCTGAATCCAATATGATGCTGATTGGCGGCGCACTGGTCCTTCTAGGCGTGATTCTGGCGCTCATCATCCCTTTACTCAAACCTACTAAGAAAAACGATAGCTGGGCTTAAAACTCAGCATTAATTTGTAAAATATCGTGGCACGGTGAGACGCAGTAGACACTCCCGTGCCCTACCATCTTTTAATCCACCTTTCATCCTAAATCTTGGCGTATTCTTATTCTGTCTGCTAGATATACAGTGAAAATAAGAGAGGTCAAGCAATATGACTTACGCACAAGAAAGCATTCCTCAACGCGATCATTCGGAGAAGCGAAGCTTCCACCGTATGACACTGAATACAGAAATTGAAATAACCATGACAGAGAGCGGCAAACGTTACCCTGCGTTCTGCTTAAATCTCAGCGGTACAGGCTTGATGTTTCGGGTAAAAGAACAGTTACCTGAAGGAGAGACATGTCGAACCTTAATAAAGTCAGGTACAGACCATACTCAGGATTTAAAAGCGACCCTTAGAATAGTGCGCTGCGCCAGTAATGGTCCGGATGGCTATGTGGTGGGGGCAGAAATCGTCGAGTTTAACTAAGTTCAAACTCGACGATACGGAATTCAGTCTATGGCATTTCCAAAGCTTGTGGCGAAACGATAACGCCATTGTTGTCGGCATAAACATAATGGCCCGGTTTAAACACCACACCGCCAAATTTCACCTCGACATTTAAATCACCCAAACCACGTTTTTCAGTCTTTCGCGGATTACACGCCAACGCTTGCACACCTAATTGCGTTTGACGAATCACATCAACATCACGAATGCAGCCATAAATAATAAGTCCGGCCCAGCCATTGGATGCCGCCTTCTCAGCGAGCATATCACCCAACAAGGCATTTCGCTTAGAGCCACCGCCATCAACGACCATCACCCGACCTTCGCCCGGCAAGCCGACCTGCTCTTTG
>NZ_LWFU01000457.1:0-7607 GCF_001635135.1 Oleiphilus sp. HI0080 | reverse complement strand
GCTCGACCGGTTCGACCGATACGGTGCACGTAGACTTCATCATCTCTTGGTAAATCTGCGTTCACCACTAAGGCTACGTCGTCCACATCCAGGCCTCGGGCAGCGACATCTGTCGCAACTAGAATTCGGCAACTGCCTTGAACAAAGCGAGTTAACACTGAGTCTCGCTCGCGCTGCTCTAAATCGCCATGCAAAGCTAACGCGCTTGCACCTTGATCGCTTAAGAACTCCGCTATATCAGCACAATCCTGTTTCATATTCGCAAACACAATCGCTGTTGGTGCCTGTGTTGCGCGTAACACCCGAGAAAGCAGCTCGAGCTTGTCTCGCTCTTCTACTTCTATAAACCGCTGCTCAATGTGCGCATCGCTATGTTCGCCCTCAACCGTTACTTGAACAGGTGTTTGAAGAATTTTCTTAGCAAGAGTGGCGATTTTGTCTGGAAAGGTTGCTGAAAATAACAGAGTTTGGCGCTCTCGCGGGCACTGTTCTGCAATCTGCTCAACCTCCTCCATGAAGCCCATATCAAGCATACGATCCGCTTCATCCAGCACGAGCGTCTCAACGTTAGATAAGTCCAATGTTCGTTTGCGCAAGTGATCCTGAATACGCCCGGGCGTACCAACAATAATGTGCGCCCCATGCTCCAGAGAGCCAATTTGAGGACCAATCGACTGCCCTCCACACAGCGTCAGCACCTTAACATTATGCATGGCCTTCGCTAGCTTTCTGGTTTCATCGGCGACTTGTGTCGCAAGCTCTCTTGTCGGGCACAACACCAACACTTGTATGCGATAACGCTTAGGCTGAAGTTTGTTCAACAAAGACAAGGCAAACGTCGCGGTTTTACCACTCCCGGTTTTAGCTTTACCGATAAGATCCTTACCATCAAGCAAGGCGGGTAAAGCGGCTGCTTGAATCTCAGTCATTGATGCGTAGCCAAGACGCGCCAGCGCTTCAAGAAGCTCCGGTTTGAGAGTAAGCGAAGAAAAAGATTCTGAGTTTGACGAAGTCAAGATGATAGCTCCAAGCGAGTGCGCTGACGATATCGGCGCAGTGTAGAGCCTACGTGCTCAAATGAACAGTTTAATACGCGCGCGGTTACGATACCGCGGCTATGTTATTTTGAAATGCGAAGCAACGAGCATCGACGCTTAGAAGAGGTTTGGCCTTGTTTACTCTGACGAATCAATTCAGTGAGCGTTTATCCATCAAGCCAGCCAAAGTTTTATCAGCAAACTACCCTTTCACATACATGATTTTTTTGGTGCCACCCTCGCAGCTCCCAACTTGCTCGCCTTCAGCAGCGTCGCTTTTACCAACGATTGTCAGCTTGAAACTTTTAACGCCGTTATTCTTGATCTTCGCTTCAATCTCGTCCTTCAGCTCATCACAGTCTTTGAGTTCTGCACTGGCAAGCAAAGGCGCTAAAAGCAAAGCAATGGCAAAAGGCCAAGCAATTAGATTTTTCATGAGTCGTCTCCGGTCGAGTTAAGTCGCATTTGGAGACTAGTCGAGATTCTCTCTTTTGCTGCCCGTAAACCGGTCAATGCCCAAAAACTCCACCTGATGCGCGTTGGACGATGACGCTATGCAGGATCTACTTCAAACAAAACAACTTTACGAGCTCCGTTATAGCAAAATCCTATCTCTTTACCTTCCACCTTATCATCGGCTTCATAGATACGAACATATGACCCTGAATCACCCTTGTCCTTCAGTTCCTGTTCGACCTTGGCCTTTAGTTTCTTACAGTCTTGATCTGCAGCGATGACTGGCGCGCTTACACCAATCACAGCAGCAAGTAGGGCCGTTTGAGCAATATATGATTTCATCCACTTTCTCCACTTTGGGGCTTAGTCGTAAGTATAGCCCAAGCCAGATCATTCTCCGCTTAAGGACTGGGGATATATGGCTTTGGGTCAATTTTTGAGGCCCGCTTGGCAACAAGATCGCTAAGTAGTTCCACTGACGCTGGCGCGAGTACCAAACCATTGCGAAAATGCCCGGCATTTACATATACATTCTCGTAGCCGGAAATAGGTCCAATACTCGGTATGCCATTCGGTGACCCCGGACGTAAGCCGGCCCACTGGTGAATCACAGGATATCTCTTAAGCTCTGGATACAAGGCCAATGCGCTTCCATACAAGCTTTGTCTTGCCTCATCGTTTGTGGTCTTATCGAACCCGCAGTATTCCAATGTACTGCCAACGACCACCTTGCCATCACGACGGGGAATGACATAGCGGCCGTCACTGAGAACTACACGATTTACAAAACCTTGCGGCGCATCAAAGACAATCATCTGGCCTTTTACCGGCTCAATCTTTATGCGCTGATTCGGCAGGAGCGAAGACGTCCACGCACCAGAACAAAATACCACGCGGTCAGCGTCTACGCGCTTGCCAGATTCTAAGGTGACGCCACGCTCATCAAATCGCGCCAGCCCATCATTCTCGATCACTTCGATAGCCGGATGTTCATGCATGAGTGCACGTAGAGCATTCAACAAGCGCGGGTTACGCACACTTCCTACGCTCGGCATCCATAGTGAGCTTTCATGGCCTTGCCCTAATGCAGGCTCGAGTGCATACAATTGCGCAGCTTTAATCTCTTCTAGCCAAGGGCCATTCTTAGCAGCCCAACGGATCGCCTGATCTTTCCCCTCAACCTGCAACATCAACAAACCATGGCCAGAGTATTCCGGATCGATGCCGCTTTCTTGATGCAGTGCCGCCACTAAATCGGGATACAACGCCTGCGATCGTAAAGCTAGTGCGGTGACCGGCTCCGAATAACGCCAAGGATAGAGTGGTGAAATAATCCCGCCACCAGCCCAGCTCGCTTCTCGCCCAAGCGCACTTTTGTCAACAATGACTACATCGTAGCCTTCTCCGGCAAAACTTCGGGCTTGTAACATCCCTATTGCGCCACCACCAACCACGACAACTTTCATTAACAGGAAACCTTTAAAGTATTTCTAGAATCTGACCAATGGAGCCTAATCATTTAGGCGAGGCTTGTATTCTACGCGCTGAGAAAAGAAAATGGAGCTTGAGTTCAGGACGAACTCGCAACAATTTAACCTTTCTCGTACGAACAAACCATCAAAGGACTGATGATATGCTCACGACACCCAAAAGCCATTTTGGCTTTACCCTTATTGAACTGCTGATAGCGCTCGCCATCATCACAATTACGACAAGCGTCGCCTTCGGCGCGTTTCCAATCATTGAAAAATACCGCGTTGAAAACAATGCCCGTAGTGTTGTAAGCGCCGTCATGTTTGCGCGAAGTCTCGCCATTAAAGAAGGTAAATCTATTTTTCTTTGCCCTACCAAAAATTCCGTCGAATGCGACAAGTCTTGGTCGGACAAGATACTGGTCTATCGCAACAAAAACGCAGATAAAAATTTTAATGCCGGAGATGAGCTCGTACGTATTTACGATCTCGCAAACGATTCCAGCCAGATACGTTGGGGTTCATTTCAAAACAAAGACTATCTAGAAATGCGTGCAAATGGCATGACCAACTTCCAGAATGGCACATTTACAGTCTGCCATGAAAACGACGAATTAAAGACCGCGGTTCCGGTTATCATCAATACTGCAGGGCGACCTTACTTTGGCCGAGATCGAAATAATGACGGAATACTCGAGTACAGCAGCGGTAACCCTGTACGTTGCTCATAGCGATGTTAGCTCATATAAAAAAGGGTCAGACCCCGCTGAGGCCTGACCCTTTAAAAACTCTGAAAAACGCGCTTATTCTATCGCTGAGACTAGCGCCAACAATCAGCCGGATTTGTTGGCGATTTAACTCCAGCGCTGTTTAAGGTCATAGTACCGCAACGATCCCCCGTCATACCGCCTGCTGGAACTGCTGATATCTCGTAGCTTTGTGCTGCAGTTGTATCCGCAACGCCTCCATCTGTCTCTGAAATCGTAATGGTATAGAACTGCACTACTTCAGGTTCAATTATGTATAAAGATGCATCAGGCGCTCCGGTATCAGCACCTGCAGCAGCCGCATCAGAATAATGATTAACCTCTGAATAACGTCGTTCTAGCGCCGAAGATAAGGCAAGCATTTCGCCCTGCGCATTAGCTCGACGCGTCTTAGCGACCGACTCTTGATAGCCGGGGTAGGCTATCGAAGCGAGAATACCTATAATCGCAACAACGATCATCAGCTCTATCAAGGTAAAACCTTTCTGTTTTTGCATTAGTAGCATTTGTTATTTACCTCGTTTAGTCATTAACCAACTCGTTCCAACCCAAACGACCTGTTCGGGCGGAGTTGGTATCCAGATTCGTATCCGTGATCGAGATATTACTTCCGTCTAATCCTGTCGATTCAGACTTCGAACCATAGAGCAGGTCACTCAATCGGTTTGGCTGATTCAACAAGGTTCCCTGTCTGACACCAATCCCATCGATATCTAGAATTGGCTTATCAGGGTTTAAGCCTGTCAGCATCGGCACCGTATAAAGTATGCTAGTACCGCCTCCTGCGCATTCAGAATCACTTGGAATCATTGAAGCAAAAATAGCGACAGGGCCAAGATCTGCATCATCCGCGATCAAAGGTCTGTTGATCATTCGCTCACCTTCTTGGGTGTCGTCTGTCATAAAATCAAAGTACCAACCATAATCCTCCTGCCAGTCGATGGCCGTCGCGCTTGTTTTAACACCACGAGAAGCGCCGCCATCGGTATCTTCCAGCTCTCGAACAGCTAGATGAGTTCGATCCCGATTACCTTCGCTTACATCCCAAACGGTGTAGTAACTTTGCACTGAAAGATCTGTCTCATCACCGGTCGACAAATACTGCCCTGTACCGAAGGTCACCAAAATATTCGGATCATTACTACCGGTGGCTTGGGCTGTATTCAAAGCAATACTTGGCGCACCAGTAATAGGTTGTTGATTGCCCGAAGCATCGGTCGCCTTAAACAATGGTTGCGTTGTCGAACCTTGTTTATGCGCAATACCCCATCGATTAGTCCTGGAGTCTGATACATCGAACGCCCACATGTTTCCGTACAAGTCACCGCCGTAGATTCTATCTACTACATAATCGCCATCGATGTCTGCCAAAGTAACGCCTGAGAGCCCATTCTTGTTAACAGAATCCCCCGCCCCAGTGTCAATTTTCAGATAGTCGCTACCAAGCGTCCAAGTTCCATCAAGTCCTTCCTCCACAAACAAAATGAACAGCTTTGCATAGCCAGAATCTGAGGAGTGACCGTTGCCAAAGATGACCGCCCACTTTTCGTTATTCATCATAGCGACCATAGGCGGCGACAATTGGTAACCCATGTCGCCGTCGTTTTGTGAGGTAAATTCCCACATAACCGTGTTCGCCGCTTTGGCAGGATCTTCTGAAAAATCCACAGGGTCGGTGACATCAAGCGCAAACAGCCCTCGACCACCACCTCTCAATCCACCAACGAGCATTGTTCTCCACGCCATGTCATTAGAACCATCAACCGTGGTATAAACATCCTGCGCCACCGGGCTTAAATCAACATAGTATTTGTGCGAATAATTTGGGTCCGTCAAATAATGAAGGCCCTCACCCGCAGAAGACGAATAAACCGCATTAGGTACATAAGCTAATAACTCTTGCCCCCCGTTAGAATCAGAAACCGAGGCATTAAAACCATGCAGCATACCGCCATTGGCGCCAAGATAAATGGCAGGCGTACGGTCCTTTTTAGCGGTTTTAAAAGCACTATAGCGTTGCGAGCCATCATCCGCAGCGCCGCCAAAATAGCCATCATCTGGCCAGATTGACGCTGGCGAACCAACATAAACCGGCGCAGAGTGCACAATATCGGCTAAACGCTTGGGCAAACCGGTGGCCGGGTCCAAGCGATCTCGCAAATCATAACTGGCCTTCGCACCAGACACGTAAGTATCTAACGTCATGTCTGCTTGAATATCACCTCGCAGGAAATTTAACCGTGCTTTACCATCGGCATCGGCATCAAAGTTCGTAGCGTCATCACTGTTATAATCAGGGTCACCCGAAACAAAAGGATACGTCGCATCACGAACACTACCATCTGGGTTTGTCTTCAGATCAAGCTTTTGATGGTCCTGTAAGCTATCCCACTGAAATGGCGCTCCTTCAGGATTACCGTCAGCATCTTTACCCCACGTGAGGATGGTACGTGGTTTATCCTCGAGATCTCGAGAATTCAACAAATACGCCGCTGCAGTCGGATCGCCATTACTATCCTCCCAAATAGGATCGCCGACCGCTCCAGAGGTTGGATCAAGCAACAAGCCGCCAACATCACCAGTCCAGTCGGCCGCATTAAAGATGGAGGTAAAAATCGCTGTGCCTTCGGTAGATTGCAACGAAGAAGCGTTGAATGTGACCCCAGAACCGCTACCTATGGTCGCGATAATGTCAGACAGAGCTGCACCCAGCGCAGTTTTTAGCTGATCAGGTGTTGCCGCGCTATACATACCTCCACGGCCATTCACTGCGGCATGGTACAAATCGTCGATCTGACGCGCATCGCGAGAATTGTTTACATTAGGCCATGTGGGTGGCGTCGTGTGCGCGTCTTCCATGTCATTGTGCGTAACACCAAAAATAGTACCTTTAGCCCCTAATCCCACTGTATAGGTATTCATGTGTAGATTGGTATTACAATCTTCCCAAGCCTCGGCCGTGCCGTCTCCACATGCTCCAGCGACCTTCACGTTGCCCGCTGGCAAATCTGTTCTTAGTTGTTCGCTGTAGCCCTTATAGGCGATATCACCGAGCGTATCATCATAACTATCTTGATAAGGTGCACCCGCGCTTCCGTCTTCATTGCCAATACCATCAACGGATTTCTCGGAGTTATATCCATCGGTAAATAACAAGGTATAGTTTTTCTGACATTCGCTACCTATCGGGCCACTAGCACTTTGGTACTCAGTCAGTGCATGCTTCAACGCACTACGCAGCGGCGTACCACCACCACTCACATATTCTAGATGGTCACTTAAGAAGTCTTTAACTCCTGTAGTTGTGTCCATGTCAAACATGTCGCCAGCTTCAACAGATCGGCGGTTATTAATCCAAAATAAACCAGTTTGAATACCGTTCACGCCTTGCATCGCCGATGCCAAGCCTCCACGCATCGCTTGGTGGCGCTTACGATAATACTTAAACCAATTTGCGAAATTCTGTTTTTCTTCCGCAGTGGTTCGCTCAATACGACCTTCCACATTTTTAAGCTCGCCAGAAACACCATTAGGAGCACCGTCGTCTGGATCATCAACCCAGCCATTTGCAATCTCATATTTCGTTAAACAAGAGCCGTCGTATGCGAGACCATCGATGCTTTGTGTTTTTGCTTCATCAACAGAAAACCGGCCAGGGAATCGAGCAAAGAGTTGATAATGCAAAGGGTTAGGCGATGAACATAAAAATTGTTCTTTGGTCGCGGCTGCAGGAATAAGGGCTTGGGATAAGATTCCCGATGGAGCCATCGCCGCACTGGTGACGACGATTTGATCAAGCAAAGTACCACCCTCGCGGTAGCGCACTTCGAGTGTATAAGACGTATTCCCTGTGAGATTGACTTCCGCCCACTCAG
>NZ_LWFU01000456.1:0-6428 GCF_001635135.1 Oleiphilus sp. HI0080 | reverse complement strand
CGGCCAAATGCGACAAAGAGTCAGATGAGGCAGGCAAAGGTAAGACTAGTTTGGCNTATGAGGCTGAGACCAAAGTCTAAAGTTAGTCTATGTTAAAAAATGATATAAGTTGTTGAATTGTAAATTTAAAATAGAAGGAAAAGCGAAGTATGGCTGAGTATCGCTACGATGTAGTTGTTATTGGTTCGGGCCCTGCCGGAGAAGGTGCGGCGATGAACGCCTCAAAACATGGGAAGCGCGTAGCGGTCATTGAAGAGAAGCAGGTTGTCGGCGGTAACTGTACGCATTTAGGTACGATTCCGTCGAAAGCACTTCGTCATTCGGTAAAGCAGATCATCACGTTTAACACGAATACGATGTTCAGGGATATCGGAGAACCTCGCTGGTTTTCTTTTCCGAGAGTCCTAAAAAGCGCCGAAAAAGTTATTTCCAAACAGGTTAAATTACGTACCCAATTTTACGCTAGAAACCGAATTGATCTGTACAACGGTCGTGCATGCTTCTTGGATAAGAACAAGATTGAGGTTTGCGGGGGGCAGTCGAATGACATCTTAGTTGCTGAGACTGTGATCATTGCGAGTGGTAGCCGTCCTTATAAGCCTGCAAATGTCGATTTTAGCCATCATCGTATTTATTGCAGCGACTCCATTCTTACTCTTAATCACACTCCGCGAACGATGGTGATTTACGGTGCCGGTGTTATCGGCAGCGAGTATGCCTCTATTTTTGCAGGCCTTGGCGTTAAGGTGGATCTGGTTAATCCAGGAGAGAAGTTATTGTCTTTTCTAGATGATGAAATTTCCGATGCGTTGAGCTACCACCTTCGTAACAACGGTGTGCTTGTTCGGCACAACGAAACGTATGAGTCGGTCGTTGGTACGGATAAAAACGTTGAAGTGACGTTCACATCTGGTAAGAAGATTAGGGCGGATGCGTTTCTTTGGTGTAATGGTCGTAGCGGAAATACGGACCATATGGGTCTGGAGAATATCGGACTGAAACCGAACTCTCGTGGCCAGCTAGCAATTGATGATCATTACCGCACTGAGGTAGAGGGTGTCTACGCGGTTGGTGATGTGATTGGTTGGCCAGCACTCGCGAGCGCAGCATATGATCAGGGCAGGGCGTCTGCTTCGGCGATGGCTGAAGACCGGTATTTTCGATTTGTTGATGACGTGCCAACGGGGATATATACAATTCCCGAGATTAGCTCTGTTGGAAAGACGGAGCGCGAGCTCACCGAAGCGAAAGTTCCTTATGAGGTTGGGCAGGCGTTTTTTAAGGATTTGGCCCGCGCCCAGATTACAGGTGAGGCTGTAGGGATGCTCAAAATATTGTTTCATCGAGAAACGCGTGAGATTCTGGGTATCCATTGTTTTGGGGACCAAGCGGCTGAGATCGTGCACATCGGTCAGGCGGTTATGAATCAAACTGGCAAAGCAAATAATCTTGATTATTTCATAAATACAACCTTTAACTACCCCACTATGGCTGAGGCATATCGTGTCGCGGCATTGAACGGTCTAAATAGAATCTTCTAATCTGTGACCGATAAAGAGACGTACATCGCATTGCTTGAAGTACGTCTCTTACTCAAGCGTCTAGTAGTTCACGCTTCTTACGCCCTCTAATTGTGCCGTTCTAGCGCATTATGTAGCATTATCAAAGCCTTTAGCTCCATAGCGTTTGGAGTGTTTTCTCGCGAGTAAATGGAATAGACCTCTTCTATGCTTCAAAGCGTTCTTAGCGTACTTAAATTCTCTTTTGTCGTTGTCGCAGCGACGTTACTTTTGGCATGTAATGGCGGTAGCTCGGACGTTGTTCGTTTAGCTGATGAAACCGTGTTAATTGAGAAACCAGATCTCAAGCTTAACGTAAACGTGGTGAAAGGTCCGATTGCGGGCGCAAAGGTTGATTTTTACAAGGTCGATCTTGAGAGCGGCGCTTTTGGCGACTTATCTCGGGCGTCGGAATACTTCTTCGATCTTCTCTATGACTTGGGCGTGGTTTATCAAGACGGCAACCTCCAGTTAAGCACTTTGAGTGATGTAGAGGTTCTCAGCGCGCTAAGTCGAATTGCTGCGCAAGATCAGCTTGTCGGCGGCATTCATGATTTAAAAAGCGATATAGATGCCGCTGGTTCTGTAACTGTTGCTGTGCAAATCCTTGAGTCATTTGTGACGTCTGAGACAAATAGTTTTCACAAAGACGCAGTTGCCGAGATCATTGCAGTGTATGCAAATCTCGCAGATATCAAATCGCGAGTGGCGAGTATTCCAACCGTGCTGGACGAGCTACACCAGGCTCTTGATGATAACTCTGATAAGATTTCGTTTGAGCGCGTTGAGTCAATAGCTCGAGCTTTTTCAGGTTTTGAAACTGATTCGGTGAAGCTAGCGGGTTGGAGTGAATTCTATAACGAGATGAATGCTCTTAGAGTCGCTTCCTTATCCAAAACGGAGATAGCATCTAGAATTGACCAGATTTTTGATGAAGCTGAAGAAAAAGGCTGGTTCGATACCGATCTTGTTGCTCGGAATCAATTGGCTGATCTTGAGTCTCGGGTCGACACGGCTGCAGATATTTTTGAAGTTCAAACGCTGATCGAGGACGCCTACGTTTATGAGGGTAACGCAGAGCTCAAAGCTGCACTTCTAGTTTTGCGAGAGGATACGATCACTCCGCTTGATGCAGTAGAATTGTTAAGGAAAAAAGAGTCGTTGGTCAAATGGCCTATTACGGATTTGTTAAGCAGCCAGTCAACATTAGATGGCGTTTTTGCTCAGTTTGTTGCTGATTTTCGCCAGCGTTTCCCTCAAGCGATTCGAACGGCCTATGTGAGTGATGAGCTCGATGCGAGCAATGGCAAACCAATTAATTGGATCGCTCAGAGGACGACTGACGAGACAGCGTCGATTCCAAGTATAGATTTTGGCCAGTTGAAAGGCTTGATTTATATTGAGTCTGATTTGCGGGAGGGTATCGATTTAAGCTCTGGGGTGCGGCCTCCTGTTGAAAAGTTATCAGCGCTTATTCGTCTAGAGAGTGTTAGAGGTGCAAGTGATAATGCACTAGAGGATAGCTCAGCGAGATTTTTTGTAGGCGATGAGCCCCTTAGGTTTCCGGAAGGGGATCTCGTGAAGCGAGCCGACGATGTGCGCCTCACGGATGATTTGAGGCTCGTACTGGAGACTGCGCAGGCGGTCTCTCCGACTCGTTCCGTTAGCTTAGTGTCGGACGTTTCGGTTCACGCGGCCATGGAAAGAATGCTGCTTAATGATCGTTGGATTGATCTATTTGTGGGTTCTGACGGGCGAGAACTTGACCTGATCGATTTCGAAGGTTGGGTTTACGAAGAGGTTGATCAATTATCGAAAAGCCTGGCCTCAAGCTTTTCTAGTACTTCGCAGGAGTTAGATCTCGCGCCTTTAAGATCAAGTCTGATTCTTACGAGTGAATCGTTACTTGAGCCTCAGAGGCAGAACTTTATAGCGCTAAACAGGTACCTCAATGAGGTGCTAGCTTCGACACTAGGGCTTCTTTCTGAGACATCGGCGCTTTCATTTGAGACGGTGTTGGCCAATTTTTACAAGGACATTGCTGACAATGAATTAGACGGCAAATATGGCAACGAGCCTGTCTATAGTGACGACTTCTATCCCTCTGTTGCAAACCGTATCAAGGTTTCACCTAGTGAGCTCTCAGTGGTTGGTACATCAAGGCCTATTTCTAGAATCGTCGATGAGTTGAAGCTTGAGTTCACTAAGGTTCTTGCCGACAAGTCGGTTGATGATGTGAAGCTCTCGGGAGCGGATTTTTCGTTTGGCGCTCCGGTTGGCGGAGTAGATACAGACGGCGATGGTGTTCTTGATAATTCGGACGCATTTCCCTTGGATCCAGCTCGCTCAGTCGCTGATTTTCCAGTTGACTACAAAGGGCTTACGTCTATCAACGTTGGATCCATCGCATCGATCTACGCACCGTTTTCCGGTGAGCTAGCTCTATCGGTAGCATTAGAACAAACGAATGGCTCATGTTCAGTTGACCCTTGTTTAGGTTTAGGAAATCTTGCGACGGCTATTACCGCTAACTGGGTAGTGTTGCAAAGCCCTCCGAATAGTCGGCTTTCGATAAGCGAGATAGACGAAGCAAACTCAATTGGGTTTGAGTTTTCTGCAGATCGACCGGGTGAGTACAGATTGCAAGGCATTTTTACGACTTCTGAAACACCGGTGCGTGAACTAAAGGCATCCTTCTCAATCTTTGTGCCTAGTCTCGCGGATTATACCTTCGACGTAGATCCAAAGCCTGTCGTTCTGGGAGGCAACTCAAATGTTGTTATACAGAGCTCTCCCGCGCTTTGTGCCGCGTATTCTGTATGTAGTGGAATAACAGTAGGAGACTTTCTACCTCTCTCGCTTTTAAACGGAGATCTTTTTACGCGTTGGAGTGATCGCAATAAACAGGGTGTTAGTGCAATGCAAACGGGCGCCACTAACTCTCTTTCTATTGAATATGGGAAAGAGTATGAGCTTTTTGTGACAAGTTCCGGATCCAACGAATCGAAGAGCATTCTATCCATCGTTGCCGGCGTCGATAGCGATAGTGACGGCGACGGTGTTGCAGACAGCGATGATGCTGTTCCCGGAGATGCCGCATGTAGTTCTTTGGATGAGACTATCTCTTTTGGTGAAGCGCTAGGGCAGGGCGCAGGTTTAGTAGATACGTCAGGCCTTCGCCGGACGCCTTCTTTAAGAGTATGTCTGTCGACATTTAAGACGGATCGCGGATTAACGACGCCAATCCATTCAGATGCGGGGCTTGGTATCGAAGCTTTCATTGATGACTCTTTGTCGCTTTTGATTATTGAATCGACGGAACTCAATCGTAATGAAGTATTGCGCCTACCTGCAGAGAAGGGCTTGGATGTTTCTAGCACATACAAGCCTCATGTACTTGTTTCGGATACGGTCAATAATGCTTTGTTCATTATTTATGAGAATGGTCAAATCGACAGATATGATTTTGTCTCTCAGTCTTTTGAAAGCTTCGTGAAAGCGCGAGAGAACTTTGTTAGCGACGCTAAAGCACGTTTAATTGACGGATTCTTGTTTGTTTCTTATAAATCTTTGCTTTCTGCTGTTAGCGACGACGTACTTGTTTTTGATTCTGCTGGAAATACCGTCGAACTGACTTTTGGTGGTTCACAGGCATTGTCGCCGGGAGAAAAGGTCAGCTTATTTTTGGGAGCAACTCCGGTCTCTCTTTCAGATGAATTAAAGGCTGATTGGGTTATAAAACGCCGGTCCCTTACCAGTATCAACGGTGTCGACAAATATATCGTTGAAGACGTATCAGCATTAAATACCGAGAACAAAGGGCTAACTCTTTCGAGTGGGCAGGTGAGGTTAAAAGATTATCTGGTTGTTACTCTTCGCGACGCTCAGGGGGATTTTCTTACGGAAGCTGCAGCTCCGGTTATAGGCTTAAATGATTTTAGCTTTAGCGTTGATGCATTCTTGCCCGGGGACGGTATCAACTTTGAGTTCGAGGACCGGCTTAGTTTCCTTTCTGGTGCTATAGAGGTTCGGTGGCAACTGAATGACGCGACGACCGCATTTTTTCGTGATGTAATGCTTTCGACCTCTGCTCCTTATTCGTTCCCTTCGGGTGTCACTGCTTTCGGAGATATAGTTCGTGCAACAATTAGTTTTAAGCTTGATGACGAGGTTGATAACTCCCGAGATGTTGTCGCATCGTTAGATCAAATGACGGCGCTAAAAATTGGTGCTCCGACAGGCCTAGTTCCTGTTTACAGCAGCGTTTCGGTCGTTGATCGTGTTGTTTCGGCTTCGCTTGATTTGAACTCCTTCGCCAATAATCAGTTTTTGGCTAAGTATTTTACGCCACAGTGGATTGTTGATGGATCGCTCGTTACCGATGCTGATGGCGCAATTTATACGCTACCGACAATTGATCTTGAGCTAGAATACGGCCAAACATTATCGGCTTTTTATGCGTTTGATATTGATGGTGAGAGGGGAATTACTCAGTCTTCGGTCGCAGGCTCAACAGTAGTCGATCTAAATAATTCTGCCTTTGAGATTGATCAGTCCTATGCCCCCCTCGGTAGCTCATTATCTGTCAATAACGCATTTGCCTCTCAGGTCTTCGATAACTTTATACCTGTTTGGGAGAAAAATGGTCAAAGAGGCGAAAACTTTACACTGTCGTTTTATGAGACAGCTGGAGACCTTGTAGGAGACACGATTGAGTTTTATCTTCACGATATCGATCCATCTGATGATAATTTAGTGGGCCCTAACAGGCTTCCCGCTGAGCAACCAGTTGTTTTGGGCTATGGTTTCGGTGCCGAGTCAGATGAAGACTTTGATGGTGACGGAGTTCGAAACTCTGAAGATTATTTT
>NZ_LWFU01000455.1:0-10706 GCF_001635135.1 Oleiphilus sp. HI0080 | reverse complement strand
GGGAAGCCTAAGGCGCGTCAAACAAAATGACAATTACGCGTTGCTAGCAACGAGAACCAATTCCCCTCAAACACAACCAAGCAACCGCTTGCTTCACTGCATTGTCTGCGGTAAGTTACTTCCAAAGCATAAGCACAACCACCTTCGGAAATTTAAATGGCTAACCTTCATGCACACTATTTTGGCGAAACTCAAAATTTGGTACGTAATACCGTTAGGCGGTTTGTTGACCAGCACATCATTGAACATATTAATGATTGGGAGGAAGCGAATGAGTTTCCAAGAGAGCTCTACAGCACTGCCGGAGAGGCTGGAATTTTAGGAATTGGCCACGCAGAAGAGTACGGTGGTAGCGGTGGCGATATTTTTTGTAAGGTAGCGGCATCCGAAGAACTCATGCGCTCAACTTCGGGCGGTCTTGTGGCAAGCCTAGGATCGATTGATATCGGACTCCCCCCAATAGCTAAATGGGGATCCAAAACGCTGAAAGAGAAAGTAATACCCAAAGTGATTAGTGGCGAGAAAATCATTGCACTTGCCATCACTGAGCCGTCAGGCGGCTCTGATGTCGCGAACATCAAGACTCGCGCCGTCAAAGATGGCGACCATTACATTGTTAATGGTTCAAAAACATTTATAACCAGCGGTCATAGAGCGGATTACTATACCGTCGCCGTGCGCACAGGCGGCGATGGCTACGGCGGTATCAGCTTACTATTGATAGAGCGCGACACCCCCGGATTCAGCCGGGGCAAAAACCTTAAAAAAACTGGCTGGTGGGCCAGCGATACGGCTGAGCTATTCTTCGATGATGTTCGCGTACCAGCGGAAAACCTCATCGGGCCAGAAAACTCTGGTTTTATCGCGATAATGTCCAACTTCGAGATGGAGCGTCTTAGCCTCTGCGTTATGGCAAACATGACCGCAGAACTAGCTCTAGAAGAGTCACTAAAGTACGTTAAAGAGAGAAGTGCATTTGGTAGACCGATTGGTAAGTTCCAAGTCACCAAGCACAAGCTCGCCGAGATGGCGACAGCGCTTGAAGCAAGCAAAACCTTTACATACTCGCTAGCCGCGGCAATGCAAGAGGGTAAATCAGTAATAAAAGAAATCTCAATGGCAAAGAATTTCGCGACGCAAACCAGCGACAAAATCACCTATGACGCAGTGCAAATATTTGGCGGCATGGGCTATATGCGCGAATCAAAGGTCGAAAGACTCGCTCGCGACAACCGAATTCTTTCAATTGGAGGCGGCACCTATGAAATCATGAACGAAGTGATCGCCAAGCAGCTCGGACTCTAGGCTGCCAGTATACTGAGCGTAGTTTATGACCTTAGGGTTAGCGCTCGGTCTAAGGCCGCAAATACCTTTCGACGATAAGATTCTGACTCTCCTACCAGATGATGCCCTGCGCCATCAATGGTCACTGCACTTCCAAGCGGAAACAACTTTCTGTACTGCGCCAAGTTATAGCGCCAGTCCACCGTTGTATCTTCCGTACCTTGAATAATCGTGACATGCTCACTGTCAGGCACTACTGCCCGAGCAAGCATATCAGGAATCCATTTTCGTAACGCGCCAACCCAATCAACTGACAAGCCATCGTGCTGCAGCTTATCGTGATCGCGGATAAACGTTAGAAAATCATCGTCGTGCGAATTAACCATAAACTTACGTGGCCAATATGCTCGACGACCATCGAGCAATGAGTGCATCAGCAGTGCCTTTGTCCAAGCCACAGGGCGAAGCAGAGGCGCTAACAAAACAACACGCCAATCGTCAACATGTGATTCGAGCTCTCGCCTGAGATCTCCGCTAAGAGCGTCTGCGAGAATAGCCCCCCCAGTACTCTGCCCGATCAAAAAGCTTCGCATATCTCGATGCAACTCACTATTCACCACACTCTTAATCGCTGCTTGATACTGCGAGAAACAACCAATAGCGGCCCGCGCACCACTTGACAATCCATGCCCTGGCAAGTCAAACGCAACCACGCGCACCCCATGCTGGAGCAAATGGCGAATGAGGTGATGGTAAAGGCCTGAATGATCGAAATATCCATGCACAATCAATGCTTGCACTGGCTCACGATCTTCCGTAATCGAATCTTGTGCTGGCTCAAACGCCTGAACAACTAGGTCAAACTCAGAAGAAGGAACGACTCTAATCGATTGCTCCCGGGCAAGACCCCCACTAACAAACTCAAGTCCGTAAGTCTCTGCATACGACTTATACAATAAGCCTGCATGAGATTGCGGCTTATTGCTCAGTTGGAGTTTTTTTGTACTTAAAGCCAGTAGTAAACGGTCTCTATCCCAAAACATGCAAACAGGGTCTCACTCAAATTCGGTTTAACATTCTTTGTAACTGCAAACGCACAAAACACGACAAAATTAGATACAATCAGCTGCATAAGATAACCAGTCGGTTACATAACAAGCGGTCACACAAAACCGCTCAACCTGATTCGTATTACTTGATAACTATAAGCTAATTATAACTAATTAAAGAGAGTCGGCCTGATGAAAACCAACAATAAAGAATTAAGTGTGATCGATGTGGTCGTGGCAACGACCGTAAGCTGTATCTTAATCGGCTTCTTGTACCAGCATTTGTATTATTGACGCACCAAAGCTAGCCCAAAGTGCAGATTGGCTCATCTAATTAAAATCAGAGAAAACACGGAGGGCTGCAGCATCAAAACCGATACGGGACTGCTTATCTAAGAGCATAAACCTTCCATCCTCCGCAATCGGCTTTAATACGGGCTTAGTGCCACCGTAAACACCAACATCTTCTGCGTCTCCCCAAGCAGAGTTCCACTCAATATTCTGGCGGAATCGAACCGCAATGTTACGAGGGTTGCGGGCAAATAACACTAACGCATTCCCTTCTCTATCCCCCATCACTTGCACTTCGCTTATTTCGGAGAAGCTCGAATCAAGCTTTATTACTGACGGGATGACAAAAGCACTATTGGAGTCGACGGGAAATAAGCCTTGCGCGCTGACTGTATACTCTCCGCCTTGCTGTGATATCCAAGTGAAAAGCACTTGACCGTCATCAAAAACGAACACGTCACTATCAACAACAACAGCGTTTGCATTCTTGGCTATTGGACTCGGTGTTGACCAACTAGCACCGTTGAACTTGGCAGTGAAAAAGTTTCGACCAAAACCTGCTCCGGCGCTCCAGCCAACAACGCCCCGTTGCAAATAATCGAAGCCTCCACTTATGTCTTCCTGAAGAGTTCCGCTTGCTTGAATCAACCTCGCATCCGAAGAGAGCCCATTATCTCTTTGATACACAGCATGCTCCAAAGCATATTGCTCGTTTGCTGCCTTCGATGTATCCGAAGAAACGACCAAGATATCTATCCGGTCATTTCCGTAGTCAACAACCTCCACTTCAACAACGGCGAGCGAACCGCCTCCTACAACTTCGCTACCATCGATGGTCGGGGCACTATTCGACGCGACCGAAAAACTGTAAACGTAAAGTTGTTCATCGTACAAATAAGAAACAAAGCCGGAGCTCGCGCCTGTCATGTGTATTCCAAGCGATGTAATAGAGTTGGCCGCTGAATGAGAAACAAAATTTATACGCGGGTAAATCTGATCCCCACTTGCGCAGCGCAAATAAACACCCTGCAGTGACGCAGTTTCTTTGTAAGACCAAGTAGCACAATACTCATTACCAAAGATACTGGTCGAAAAATCAAGTACGTCGTTTGAGACATTGCTACCTCCGTCAACTCCATCAACATAATCTAAGCGCACAGCTTGACCGACAAGAGATTGGCTGTCTTGATTAAACTCTTTGATATATAAAAGTGAAAGCGCGTCAATAGCCTGACTTTGTTGTAACCAAGCAACGTATCCCTGATCATCCGCAGACACAAAATCTACTTTGGATACATTGAAGCCATTTGAAAGAAAGTCGTTATTAACATCGACAAAAGAGCGCCATTCTCCATCAGCGGTGCCAAACTCAATAGAGTTTGGAGATGCAAAATTACCTGTAGTAACGGAGCCATCAATAGGTGAAATGCTCTCTATTGGCGATAAATCTCGTATCCCGGCACCAAACTCTAACGAATAGAGAGACCATAGCGCTAGGCGACCTTGGGGCTCGACGAATACCGTGGTCGCAGGGACTTCATCAATCACGGTACGTGTCTCAGTGTTCTTAACGCCATCCTCGTCGATTGTTTCGCGTACTACTTCTGTGCGCGAGCGCGTAAAAATGACTTGTGACTCTGTTAGATTGATCGCTCTCTTATCGACATCGAAGCGATTAAAATCTTTCGACCCCAATAACGAAGTTTCAAAAATATTCCGAGACTTTAACGAGTTAAGCGTAACGTTTTCACTGAGCGTAGAAGAATCAAGCAATTCGTCATAGTCGAATCTAAATTGGGAATTTGTGGGAACCAACGTAGCCGCAACTTCAGGTGGCTCTACGCTACGTACGCGAGGCGCAACATTATCCACTTCGTCGTCAGGAAGCACAGTACCATTATTTGATGAAGAGCAACCTGAAAGAGCAACAGAAGAGACAAACAGACTTATAGCAATGTTTTTAAACAATGAGACCAATCCAAAAGAGCAATTATGTTGAAGCGTGTCTTATAGAAATATCGTAACCCGAAGAGCAACAAATTAAAGGAACGAAGTTCCAGTTCGAAAAGAAAACTTAAGCGCCGAACTAAAACCTGATAACCATATCAAAAAAAACCGCTCAAACGAGCGGCTTTAAAACGGAACTAAACCAACAAACCAGTAATCAGTGTCCTGATATCGTCCAGTTCGTGTACGTTTCCATGTCGGTCCAATACAGCTCGCCAATTGACACACCAGTGTCCCCAAACGATAACGCGCCAATTTCACGGTCACCTTTGAAGATGGTATTCATTGCAACGCCGTCAAGACCAATATCATTGGCCATAGCTACTGGATTAGCATAAGCCGACCCACCGGCAGCAGCGGCTAAACCTGCGGCATCAAAGCCCGCCGTATTTCTTACAGCAAAGATCTGACGCTTGGACTGCGCGAAACCGAAGGCAAAGTTACCATCCAAGTCCGTCACATCGCCACGCACGTTGTTAATCTTCATGTTATCGACCTTAACACCAGAAAGACCATCCCAGTTATCGATGTAAACATCAAGATCCGTCACATTAAAATACGTATTCCAGTTAATCTTCGAATCTGCCGCGCCAATTGTTGGCGTTGCTGTACCTGTTCCGAAACCATTACCATTGTTTTCGATATGGATGTCCACCGGCCCAAGATAACCATTGATGGATAGATCGGAGATCAACACTGTTGTTCCAGTATCACCATCGGGATCAACCCCATTCGAAGTGTGACCCGTAAAGCTATCACCAATCGAATCACCCGCAGCAAACGTTGAAGCAGCTAGACCAACAGCATCAATGCTAAAGTTGAAATCTTTCCCTTTCGTCCAGCCATTACCGAACAGATCATCAAAACCAACATCGCCAAGTGCTGAAGCAGCACCGGCATTTAGCGTCGAATCTGTAGACATCAACACGTCTAAGCCGCCAAGCTTCTCCCACGCATCTTTATAGCTAACGTGGATCAGTAAGTCGCCATCACCATAGGTCTTTTTACTATCAATCGACATAGGACCTGTTGTGGTCGCGTTTGACTGAATTAGACCCGAAGATACCGCATCGGCAACCGTGATCTGACCTGACTGCGCGTCCAAAAACTTAGTTTCATCCGTGTTACCCGCAGCAGACGCTGCAAGCGCTTGAATTTCCGCTACTTTTCTGACGCCTGAAAAACCGGTTTCAAGATAATTGTCTGCGATACCGTTTGCCGGATCGATCAGGCCAGAACCCGCAATATCGAGTTTCACGCGAACATTATCGAAATAACCACCAGGATCAACGTTTTCATTTGCACCAAAACTAATGCCATTCA
Source organism: Oleiphilus sp. HI0080 (assembly GCF_001635135.1). NCBI lineage: Bacteria > Pseudomonadati > Pseudomonadota > Gammaproteobacteria > Oceanospirillales > Oleiphilaceae > Oleiphilus > Oleiphilus sp. HI0080. Next base: position 4,752 of record NZ_LWFU01000455.1, on the reverse strand, counting down.
AAAATATACTACCAGCGTCTTTATACATAAATTCGCCGATCGTGTATTTTGTTTCTAGATCAATCGTCAAACCGGCTTGGCCAGTTAACGCGCTCATTGCTGAGTCGTCTAGAGACTTTAGTTCGGCATGAGCACTTAGGCTTACCCCTGCGATCGCAAGAGACAAGGCCGTTTTTTTTATCGTTTTCATACCCTTCTCCTAACTCCCTACTTGTCTATAAAGAGCCGCTCAAAGAGCGGCTCTTTCCCTGAGACAACCTTCGTTACACCAAATTACTAGTGTGCAGAAATAGTCCAGTTAGTGTAGCTCTCGATGTCAGTCCAATACAACTCACCGATTGAAGTACCAGTGTCACCGAATGACAATGCACCGATCTCCATATCACCTTTAAAGGTAGTGTTGATCGCTACGCCGTCTAGCCCAAGGTCGTTAGCCATTGCTACTGGGTTAGCGTAAGCCGCTCCTCCAGCTGCTGCAGCAAGACCCGCCGCATCAAACCCAGCCGTGTTGCGCACTGCAAAGATCTGACGGTTGGACTGTGCAAAACCGAACGCGAAGTTCCCGTTAAGATCCGTTACGTCGCCTCGAACATTGTTAATTTTCAAATCAGTGATTTGAACACCAGCAATATCCAGGTAAACATCAAGATCGGTCACGTTAACGTAAGTGTTCCAGTTGATCTTCGAATCTGCCGCGCCAATTGTAGGCGTTGCAGTACCAGTACCGAAACCATTACCTTTGTTTTCGATATGGATATCAACAGGCCCAAGATAACCATTGATAGAAAGATCAGAGATCAATACTGTAGTGCCAGCGTCGCCATCAGGATCGATACCGTTTGCAGTGTGCCCAGTAAAGTTATCACCAATTGAATCTCCCGCAGCAAACGTTGAATCAGCAAGGCCGATTGCATCAATGCTGAAGTTGAAATCCTTTCCTTTCGTCCAGCCATTACCGAACAAATCATCAAAAGTAACGTCGCCAAGCGCTGATGCTGCACCAGCGTTCAAGGTCGAATCAGTGGACATCAACACGTCTAAGCCACCAAGCTTCTCCCACGCATCTTTGTAACTAACGTGGATCAGCAAATCACCATCACCATAGGTCTTTTTGCCTTCAATAGACATAGGCCCAGTAGTAGTCGCATTCGCCTGAATAAGACCTGCCGATATCGCATCCGTTACCGTGATTTGTCCCGACTGAGCCACCAAGAACTTGGCCTCATCTGTGTTTCCTGCAGCGGCCGCCGCAAGCGCCTGAATCTCAGCCACTTTCCTTACGCCGGAAAAGCCGGTTTCAAGGTAGTTATCTGCTACACCGTTTGCTGGGTCGATCAAGCCAGAACCCGCAATATCGAGTTTCACGCGAACATTATCAAAGTACCCACCTGGGTCGACGTTTTCATTTGCACCAAAACTAATGCCACTCAAAAATACACTACCGGCGTCTTTGTACATAAATTCGCCAATCGTGTACTTCGTTTCTAGATCGATCGTCAAACCGGCTTGACCGGTCAACTCACTCATCGCTGAGTCGTCTAGAGACTTTAATTCGGCATGAGCACCGACGCTTGCTCCTGCAATTGCAAGAGACAAGGCCGTTCTTTTTATCATTTTCATACCTTACTCCTAGTTTCTAACTTTTTTCAAAAAAAAAGCCGCTCTTGAGAGCGGCTTTTCCTCTGAGACTTAACTCATTACACCAAGTAATTAGTGTGCAGAGATAGTCCAGTTAGTGTAGCTCTCGATGTCAGTCCAGTACAACTCACCGATTGAAGTACCAGTGTCACCGAATGACAATGCACCGATCTCCATGTCACCTTTAAAGGTAGTGTTGATCGCTACGCCGTCTAGACCAAGGTCGTTAGCCATTGCTACTGGGTTAGCGTAAGCCGCTCCACCAGCTGCAGCCGCTAGGCCTGCCGCATCAAAACCAGCAGTGTTACGTACTGCGAAGATTTGACGGTTAGACTGTGCGAAACCGAAAGAGAAGTTACCATCTAGATCAGTAACGTCACCACGTACGTTGTTGATTTTCAAATCAGTGATCTGAACACCAGCGATGTCTAGGTAAACATCAAGGTCAGTTACGTTAACGTAAGTGTTCCAGTTGATCTTAGAGTCTGCAGCGCCAATTGTTGGAGTAGCAGTACCAGAACCGAAACCGTTACCGTTGTTTTCGATATGAATATCGACTGGGCCAAGGTAACCGTTGATAGAAAGATCAGAGATCAATACTGTAGTGCCAGCGTCGCCATCTGGGTCGATACCGTTTGCAGTGTGACCAGTGAAGCTGTCGCCGATTGAATCGCCAGCAGCGAACGTTGAATCAGCAAGACCGATAGCGTCGATGCTGAAGTTAAAGTCGACAGACTTAAGACCAGAAGCAAGAACGCCTGCGTAAGTAAGATCACCTAGTGCAGAAGCAGAACCAGCGTTTGGACCAGCAGAATCAGTAGACATAAGAACAGCTAGACCGCCTGGAGCAGCTTTCTGCCATGCATCTTTAAACGATACGTGGATAAGTAGGTCACCGTCACCGTAACCTTGCTTACCAGCGATAGTTTGAACAGCAGCGTTAGCGTCTGTAACACCTCGAGTGTTGTCAACTATGCCTGCAGCTTGAAGATCAGCAAGATCAGCAGAACCAGCGTTTGCTTGGCCGAACTTAGCAGCGTCAGCGTTGCCAGCAGCAGCAGCAGCAATAGCTTGAATACCAGCTAGATCACGAACACGTGAGAAACCAGTGTCAAGAGAGTTATCAGCAACACCGTTAGCTGGATCGATCGCGCCAGCACCAGCGATGTCTAGCTTGATGCGGATGTTATCAACGTAGCCAGCAGCTGCAGCAGCAGAAGCAGGAGTTTCGTTTGTGTTAGCACCCAAGCTGATGCCGCTCAAGAATACAGAACCAGCGTCTTTATACATGAACTCGCCGATGGTGTATTTTGTTTCTAGGTCGATAGTCAAACCAGCTTGACCAGTCAACTCACCCATTGCTGAGTCGTCTAGAGCTTTAAGTTCTGCTTGTGCGCCAGCTGAAACAGCAGCGATTGCAGATGCTAGTGCAATTTTTTTCAGGCCTTTCATATTATTCTCCTAATATTTAGGTAAGAACGCTTCTTCTTAGATACTTTGTATTCTTAAGTTGAAGCAACATTTTATTGTTAGTGTTTCGTTTTGTTCCAGTCGGCTTTCGCTAACCAGTGGAGCCATATTAAGTAAATCAGAGGTGCGTTTCCGTGAATGCCCTCACAAAAAGTTACGCGCAGTTACATTGAATACCTTATTTACATTTTTTGACATTCCAGACGCAACTGCTTACGGATACAGATAAACAGGGTGTTTGTTTTGCTATTTAACGGTCTCTACGGTGCTTTTAACGAAAAAGGCTCGCTGGTTAGCGAGCCTTTAAGCTGGGGTGCCTCAAAGATCATTCTATTTAACGCTGATAGTAAACCGGCTTCATTTCGCGCTCTGTCGGCTGACCCATCTTCACCTCGCCATCAATTACCCCATAAGGATAGGTCCAGCTGCGAGCCCAACCAGCAATATGTTCAGAAGCAACAACGATCTGTCTTAGGATTGTGCCGTCATCAAGCTTTCGGCCCGTGACGTAGATAATCCCAACGGCCCACTGCGTACGATTCGCCGCAAGGCCCTGCAATGCTTTAACCAATGCCTCGAGTGCAACCTCCTGGGGCATCTCGTCCTGCCCATCTACACGAATCGCACGGAAATTCCCATCAGGATCCAAGGTCATTCCCATGGGCTTGAACGAACCGCGCTCTAGCAAATCCGGCTCATTTCTTTTGAATGCGGCAACCATCATATACTTTAGCTGTGCAATCGCTTGCTCTTCGGTGACTTTCGCGCGTTTGGACTGGCTCAACCCAAGATCGGTCACCGCCTCTCCTGTTGGCTTTTCGACCATATCTTCAATACTTGGCTTCTTATCTTCTGCGAATACGCTGATTGATGTTACTGCCATCCCTATTGCGAGCGCGCTAAAGGTCAAGAAAGAGTAAAACGATTTATACATTACAGGCTCCAGGCGATTATCTATTAGATTTGGATCAAGCCGGTTGGTTCAAAAAACAGAACAGGCTAATATGCGCGACAACTAGCCGCAGCGAATGCGGTAAACTTATAGACACGTACTTAAAAAATCCACCCAAGCTCCTGTTTTATTTGTCAATTAGGTCACAGTCTCAAAGATGTTTAAGTTGGTAGCTTTATCGTTATGGAACAGAAAAACGTGCGAACACGCCGACATACACTAGGTCAGTCTCAACTTTCACACCTACTCTCACAACTTGACCATAGCGTCGCGCTGGTAAGCGGTGGTCAGCCCTTAACACAAGACACGAAAAGCCAAGAATCTCGCAAACCTGAAAAATTCAGTATCTACTCTGGGCTGCCTCTTCATATTGAATGCAATAGCACGAAGCTCGCACTCCCACCGAGATTAGACACAACAAGCGAAGGACACCTTGCCGAACTCCCTTTTCTCAAAGGATGGATTGGCGCAAAGAGCTATAGCGAAGGTCTAGACTTCTTTGGCTACTACACATGGAGTTACACCTATTGCCATAACAGCGGCAAAGGTATCTTCGTTTTTTCTGACGAATGCAGCGAAGAAATTGAGCAAACAATACTAGAGCTAGTGAATACAAATATTAATACTAATACTACGCATACCGTTTCGCGCTCTTATAAACGGCTTGCAGACTTCGACTGGGTTAAGTCACA
>NZ_LWFU01000454.1:0-3072 GCF_001635135.1 Oleiphilus sp. HI0080 | reverse complement strand
CGCGTCATTGCGTTGGTAATTTCATCAAGCAGAGCGTTTAGAACTTCTCCAGATTTATCTTTCGTTAAACCAGTTTCTTCTGCAATTGCGGCAATTAACTCAGGCTTCTTCATAGGATCCCCTCTTTATTATTCGGCTACGACGCTAAAAGAACAGCGCACGTCCATTAAGATAGCGAACTTGCTCAAGTTCGCAATGAAAATTTACCAACAGCAACGAATTTATAATTTTTGACATCAAAACACCCTTCGTTTCAGGTGTTTGTGGCATGAATCTCACAAATTCAGCGCTAGTTATTGGATAATCGCTGCCCTAAAACTAGTTTGATGTATCACTCGTCAAGGGAATCTGTCGGGTAACTTCAGGAGCATTTCGTGAATTTGAATTCGACTCTGCGCAAAGTGCGCTGGCTTGTATTGTGTATTGGCCTCGCTACTTTTTTTGGTGGATGTAAAGCGATAAACCAATTTTTAGTTAAGCCGTTCATCAAACCGACCGGCGATACCGTCACGCTGCTCGGTGAGGCACATATTGTCCCCTACCTTTTAACTACCGATGATACCGAAGCTGGCTGCGCCGGAGCTGAAGCGCTTACCTCTATGGTTATGGCTCTAGGCCGAATTACCGAAGAACCCCACGAGCTTGCAATTCTGCTGCACCTAGGTGCAGGCGGCTGCGAGGAAGCAAGAGCTTCAGAGAAAGAACTTGAATACCTTCGATACATTCGGGCCCTACAACCAGACTTTGCAGAAGATGCTCTCATTGCTCAAAAACGCCATCACCTCAAGGCCGCGAAACGCTACTTGGTCGCTTGGGAGCAACTAATTGAGTTCAACGATGGAAAAGAGATTGGCCGCCCACTAGAGAATGGTGGCGTAGAATGTCCAGAACTCGTTCAGGATTTCGATCAAATTGTTTGGCTAGCAGGACTCGCTGGCGGTTTGCTTGCACTGAATAACGACATCATGTCAGGTTCTTACATTGGTGTTCCGAAAAACATTGCAGCACAAGCGGAACGTGCCGCCGGATGTCTCGATAACAAGAAATGGTTTGGCGCTCCTTTGGCACTTAAAGCAACCGTTTGGAGCCTTCTCCCCGGCGCGACTCCTGAGGGAGAAGACCCTTGGGCTCGGTTGGAACAAGCAGACCTAATTGGCGAAAAAGCACGTGTGCGCTTGTCGCACGTTTTCCACGCAGTAGCCGCATACTCCAAAGGAGACGATGAGCGCCTTCGAGCAATTCTCAAGAGACACGCAGAACAAACGGCAGAGTTCCCACCTAATGAGCAATACCGTCTATTCGATGCAACAGCGACTGAAGTGTTGACTCGCCTCTCAGACAAAATGTGGACTGAGGCAACCGGTAAAAGAACACCTTTAGGGGGTCTTGGCACGTTCTGGGACGAGAACGCAGCGGACGACATCGAAGAAGTGTCTCTAGACGACCTCTTTTAGAATACCTCGCATAGTGTGAACCAGCGCACACCATTATTGCCGTAGCGGGAAGTAATAACCCTGAATTGGAACGAATTAGACCGATTCACCACTGGTTAATAGACCATAAGAGCCGATATAATCTATCGGCTTTTTTTTGCGCCATAACAACGAATTACCTTAATAAAAAACTAACTAGGGAGTAGGAATTTCGTGGTTTCCAATACAATAAAAAGTCGCTCTATGACAGAGTGGCTATCATCCCTCCCGGCTTGCATACTGCTTTTGCTCGTCGTCATTTTTAGTACCAGTAGTGATATTCACAATCAGATCCTACGGATCGGTGAACATTACTGGGAGGGCTACTACAAACTTCGTGTTGATCCTGTTCAACCGACTTGTGACCCTCAGCTAAATGTCGAAGAGGCCGTTCAAGCACGTCTAGCTGAGAGCTCAGAAGAAGACGATTTCGGTCTTTTTGATGCTGAGCCAGCAGACCCAGAGCTGATTCGTCAGTCAATAGAGAATGCTCGAGTTGATTGCGTTAAAGAGTATGCTAACTTTGAGGAAACAAAATCTCGGGTTACACCGTCTCTTGAGGTATTCCGTGCGGTAGAGCTTTTTGTGTCAGAGGTAATCGCTTTTGGGATAATGTCTCAGAAGTTTATTCTGATCGCACTCATCCTTCTCTGTGCTACTACAGCGACCTTTAGCCGACACCACATCGCGATGAGGCCAGTGATGTCGAGCCTCGATCATAAGGTCGCGAGCGTCTCCCAATTAGCTGCGAATGGCTTGCTATTGGCATCATCTGTCGCGTTTCGAACACTCGCACACTCCGATGGCTCTAAGATGACACCTGAAGCTGTGTTTATCCACGAGCTATGGGTATATGGCTTTGCCATTCTAACAATAATGAGCGCCATCAATGTTTTCCGACCCGGCCCTAATCTTTCCCCTGGAGGGAATATAGGCAGGGCATTACTGGCAGTCCCACTCTATGCAACGATGACGATCATCGCAGCGCTATTTTTCTTCTTAGGGCTGGGCGAGGGCAACAAATCTAACCCAGCAGCGCTCGGCATTTATCTCGACAAGCTTCTAGATCTCTCAGACATGTTCCTGAACGTCGGCCTGTATGTTTGGATCGGTATGATGCTGAAACAAACACGATTTGCTTCGCTGGTTCTAGCTCTATTCAAACCATGGAAGCTACCACCAGAACTATTGGTCGTATTTGTTGTCATTCTTGCAGCCATCCCAACGGCCTATACCGGTGGTTCGGGCATCTTCGTTATTGCTGCTGGCGCAGTGATCTATCACGAGCTGCGAGCGGCAGGCACTCGAAGACAGCTAGCTCTTGCGGCAACCGCTATGTCAGGCTCGATGGGTGTTGTTCTTCGACCATGCTTGCTCGTCGTGGTTATTGCATTTATGAACCGCGAAGTAACAACTGACCAACTCTTTGGTTGGGGCATTTATGTCTTCCTACTTAGCGCGGTTATGTTTGCGCTGTTTGCTACAACGCTGAATCGTCAAAATCGTTTTGAGCTTGCCTCTCCGGCAGACGCGTTTCCTCAAATGATTGCGGCGTTCAGACCTCTTATCCCATACATTGTTTGCATGGTTGCAGTGGTTC
>NZ_LWFU01000453.1:0-4139 GCF_001635135.1 Oleiphilus sp. HI0080 | reverse complement strand
GGTGCTGGGGTTATCAGCCTACTCTCACCCTGATATCGAATACGCTGCAGACGCAAAATATTCCTTGGACCAAAGTACTCGGAGGCCTTGCTCCGGACACGGATGAAGTAATGCCGGCAGACTTGCAAACCGCTATTCGGGGCTACTGGCGAAAAATTCATGCCTTGCTTGGTACACGCTTCAATCATGATTTTTGGACAAATAATTCACCCCGCCGCGCCACCTACCCTGCGTGTCGAGCCATTCTCATCGCGCGTTGCCATGGCTTAGAAGATGAAATGAACCAGGCTATTCAGCACGCTTACTACCTTCATGCGAGAAACCCGTCTGACAATACAGTCCTCTGTGCGCTTGCAGACGAGCTTGGGCTAGACCCGACAGATTTCGAAGAGGCACTCAACCTCGAAGAAACACACAGCGCTCTTCAACATGAATTACACTTGGCTCGCGCTATCGGTGGAAACAGCTTTCCATCCTGGATTCTAGAAAAAGATGGTCACCGTACCTCGCTGCCTATTGACTATAAAGACCCAGAGACGGTCATCACCTCGGTGCTAAAAGCGTTCAAGTAAGTACCTAATATTTTTATAATCGGAACACTTTAATCTAAAAGTAGCGCTCTACTGTATCGTTTAGTTCACGCATAATAACCAGAAAAGAGCGAACAATGTCCTCCAACACACAACCAAACAAAATAGACACCTCCGGCATAGAACGCGCTGAGTTTAAAGAACTCGTGCGCATGACATGGCCGATGCTGATTGGCATTATCTCTTTAATGAGTTTTCAGTTGGTTGACTCTGTGTTTATCGCTCGTTTAGGTGTTGCGCCGCTCGCGGTCGTTGGATTTACAATCCCTATCTATCAGCTTTTTATCGGCATTCAGGTCGGCATCGGCATTGCAACGACCGCGTTAATCTCGCAGCTTTTAGGGGCAAATAAGGAACAGCAAGCGAAGGAATTGGCCGGTCTTATTGTGCTAATTGGTTCCGTGGTGTTTGCCGTTCTCGCGCTCATCACTTGGCTGTTTCGTGCTCAGATCGTTCAAATGCTCGGCGGCACGCCAGAACTAATGCCTTATGTTGATGAATTTTGGGCGATTTGGCTTGTCGGCGCGTTCTTCGGTGCGTTTGTTTATTTCGGGTACAGTATATGCCGGGCTAACGGAAACACCTTACTTCCGGGCTTTGGTATGGTCGCAACGAGCCTAATCAATATTGCACTCGACCCGCTCTATATTTTTGTATTTGACCTTGGCCTCGCAGGCGCCGCTTGGGCAACACTTAACTCGTTCTTTCTTGGCGTGCTAATAATCTATCCCCAAATTTTTAAGCGTGGATGGATGATTTTCAGTCATATCTTCAATAACTTTGTTGAGAAAACACGCAGTATTTTAAGTATTGCGCTACCAGCGATGACGAGCCAACTTCTTCCTGCCCTATCATCGATGCTGGCAACCTACCTCGTTGCCTCTCATGGGACAGAGAGTGTTGCGGCTTGGGGCATGGGCATTCGAGTCGAATTTTTCTCCATCATTCTCGTGTTAGCGATGACCATGTCTTTGCCTCCGATGATCGGGAAGGCTTATGGTGCACAAGATTTCGGCCATATCGCCCTGCTTTTAAAGCTGGCGATAAAAAGCCTTGTTATCTGGCAGCTCGGCCTGGCCGTAATACTTTGGTTATTTGAGGCCCCGATTAGCCAAGCGCTAACAGGTAACCCGCAGATCGCAGAGATTGTAGGATGGTATCTAATGTACATTCCCGCTAGCTACGCCCTACTGGGCGTGTGTATGCTTTTGGTATCGGCGAGCAACGCAATCAGCCGCCCCATGGATGGCCTTAAAATATCGGTCGCACGTCTGTTTATCTGTTATGTGCCTTGCATGTACCTCGGATCGATCATTAACGATCTACCCGGCTTGATGGTGGGCGCAGCAGCAGGCAACATACTTGCCGGAATCGTTTCTATTTGGATGTTCCGCAGGGCATTTGCTCAAGCAAAGGCGAAACGACACGGCGTGTAAAATAGAGCAGTACGCAACGAAAAATGCGGCGAAAACCCCATTCAGAAAGGTAATTGGGAACAAGTATGATGCAAGATCAGGCGAGCAGTTACATCTTCATTTTACTAGCCGTGATTGTCGGCTTCTCACTCGCTTCTCAGGCGGGCATCAATTCTCAGCTTCGCGTCGGCCTTAGTACGCCGATTCAAGCGGCCTTTATTTCTTTTGCAATTGGCACAATCGTGCTCGGCTTAATTGCCTTAAAACAAGGCGAACCGTGGTTTATAAACGAAGGGTTTAACAACATTCCATGGTGGGCTTGGGCTGGCGGCGCTTTAGGCGCGTTCAATATCGCCATGAGCATTTACTTAGTTCCTAAATTGGGCGCGCTGGCGTTGGCGATCTCCATCGTAGGCGGTCAGGTCATCGCATCGCTGATTTACGATCAATATGGTTTGCTTGGTTACCCAAAAATTGAGTTGAGCTGGACACGTGCTGGCGGCGCCGTCTTGATTGTCATTGGCATTTGGCTCGTCTCACGAAAATAAAACCCCAAGTTATTTGGCGAAAACCAAGTAACCTGGGGTTGGCACTAACACGAACTTAGCTCGATATGGCGGCTACACCGCGTTACGCTGTTTTGTTAAAGGGCAGCGCTTGAGAGTAAAAGCGTGACGGCAAAGAAATCACCGTCTCAAATGCTCTAAAGGCATCGCCCTCAGTACCACCGGCTAAACGAAGCTCAATCGAACCGCCTTCACTTTCAAGAAACTGGCGAACGGCGTCCATACCAACACCCCGCCCACTAAGATCACTCACTTGGTCTGCGGTAGAGAACCCAGAGTGAAAGACTAGGTTCGCCACTTCTTGATCTACAAGGATCGTATCGCCATCGATAATGCCTTTTTCGGCTGCCATGCTACGAATCTTGTGCAAGGCGATACCTCGGCCGTCATCCGACACCTTAAAGTGTACAAAATCGCTTGCTGCCTGAGTATCAATATGAACAGACCCAAACTCGGTTTTACCTTTTTGANACCGNCNGAATTTCTGGGCGCAATGTGAACGATCTGTTGTTTGCCAATAGCACCCTTGGTGCGGATGCACGTGATCAGAATATCACCGCGGTTGATGCGATTGTTGGCGAAGATTCGATGATGTTTGAGTTCAACTCTCACTGTCTTGTGAATGAGATGACGGTTGCCTTTGACGATGGCCGCGAAAAAATTCTTGAGCTGGATTGGGATCCGATCGTCAATGAGGAAGATGTTGTTGAACGCCTGATGATTACCGTTCGTGATGTGACTGAGATTCGAGCGCTTGAAGAAGCGGCGAAAGGTCAGCAGCGCGAGCTTGAGCTTATTGGCGAAGTGCTTGCAATTGATGCAGGCAAGTTTGCTGAGTTCTTGCGTGGTTCGAAGCAATTTATGGCGGCTTGTCAGCAAGCCATCAAGAATAATACTGAGAAGTCTACCGATGTTATTGCCGAGTTGTTCCGCAATATGCATACGGTGAAAGGCAACGCTCGCACGTATGGTTTGAGCTTGCTGACCGATGTTGTTCACGAAGTTGAGACGACTTACGACCTCTTGCGTTCTGGCGATAGTATTGATTGGGACCAAGAGTATCTCTTGAACGAGTTAGCGCAAGCGCAAACCTTGCTTGCTGAATACGAAACAATCTTCCGAGATAAACTAGGTCGCGACGGCGATATCTCCAAAGGCGTGAGCCTTGATCCGGAGCGCATTGCTTCTTGGCTGGATAGCATTCGCGCGATTACTGAGAAATCAATGGATCAGGAAGTCAAAGAAGTTGTTTCAGAAGCATATAGCATGCTCGTCTCGCTAGAGTCGGAGCCGCTGTCTAAAGTAATTGCGGAGCCGGTTCAGTCTATGGCTTCGATGGCAGAGCAGCTGGCCAAGCCATTGCCGAAGGTTGAAATTAACGATGCTGACGTTTTAATCGATGGTCGCGTGCACAGTATGGTAAACAATATCTTTACCCACGTGTTGCGCAACGCTGTTGATCATGGAATCGAGAGTGCGCAAGAGCGGTCTCAAAAAGGTAAAACCGAGTTTGGGTCTGTTCATATTGATACTCAGGCAGCAAGCGATTTTGTACACTTTAAGGTGTC
>NZ_LWFU01000452.1:0-4619 GCF_001635135.1 Oleiphilus sp. HI0080 | reverse complement strand
CAAAAAGGCGATGTTATTTCCATGATCGGCTCGTCCGGTTCAGGAAAAAGTACCTTCCTTCGTTGCATCAACATGCTTGAAACACCGAGTGCTGGTGAAATTGCTCTTCACGGGGAAACCGTTAAATTCAAAACAGACAAACACGGCGAGCGGACACCTGCTGATGTAAAGCAAGTGGAAAGAATGCGCTCCAAGCTATCGATGGTATTTCAAGGCTTTAATCTTTGGTCGCATATGACGGTCATGGAGAACATCATCGAAGCGCCTGTACACGTCCTAGGCGTTTCTAAAAAGGAAGCCACCGAAAGAGCCGCTGCGCTTCTCAATAAAGTCGGAATTTACGAACGCCGTGATTATTATCCCAGCCAGATGTCCGGAGGCCAGCAACAAAGGGCCGCTATAGCGCGAGCATTGGCTATGGAACCTGAGGTATTGCTATTCGACGAGCCAACATCAGCGCTCGATCCTGAGCTTGTTGGTGAAGTTCTTAAAGTCATGCACAGCTTGGCCGACGAAGGGAGAACCATGATTGTGGTAACCCACGAAATGGCCTTTGCCCGCGATGTTTCATCACAGGTCGTATTTCTGCATGAAGGCCGCATTGAAGAACAAGGTAATCCTAAAAAAGTATTTGAAGATGCTGACTCCGAACGTGTGAGACAGTTTCTTCAACCGAAGTACTAGTTATCAGTACACAATCACTGACCTCATCAAGCGTCATTGACTGAGCTCGTAAAGAGTCATTAACGGAAGTAATCAAGAGTCATTAACGGAAGTAATCAAGAGTCATTAACGGAACTCGTAAAGAGTCACTATAAACAATAAGGGGAAATCCTCATGAAAAAACTATCGCTATTTCTAGGTTGTGTCCTAGCTGCAACAAGCAGTCTTGGCTTCGCTGCAGACAAACTTAAACTGGCTGTTGATGTCCCATATGAGCCTTTCGAATACAAAGCGCCAGATGGCACACTCACTGGCTTCGAAATTGATCTGGGCAACGCGGTTTGTGCTGAAATCAAAGCAGAGTGCGAATGGGTTATTCAAGCTTGGGACGGTATCATTCCCGGCCTTCTAGCGCGTAAATACGACGCTATCTTTTCTTCTATGTCGATCACTCCAGAGCGTGCAGAAAAAGTATTGTTCTCTGACGGTTACTACAATACGCCGTCCGCATGGTTCGGTAAGAAAGGCATGGATCTAGACGTTACGAACAAAGACGCGCTTAAGGGCAAGCGTGTAGGTGTTCAGCGAGGAACACTTCAAGATGATTACGTCACTAACCAAGTTGGCGCTGATGTTGTTGATATCAAGCGATACACGACTGCTGACGATCTAGTTCTTGATTTGACAGGCGGCCGTGTAGATCTAGTTTTCCTAGATTTCCCTGTTGGTGAGTCAACCATCCTTAAAGACGAAAGCTACCAAGCGATTGGCGAAAACGTGCAAGTTGGTGATGGTGTTGGCGTAGCGTTTCGTAAGCGCGATACAGAGCTTGCGGAGAAATTCAACGCTGCACTTAAAAAGCTGAAAGAAGACGGTACTTATGATGAGATCATGAAGAAGTACTTCGCTTACAGCATCAAGATTTAAGTAACGACGAAAATGGAGGCCTCTGGCCTCCATTTTTCAACAAAACGGACAACACACATGATCGATTTGCACGGCTATGGACCATCCATCTTTGAAGGTGCCATTCTCACCGTCGAGGTAGCAGTCCTGTCGTTGCTTCTAGCGCTCATACTTGGCCTTGCAGGTGCCATCGCCAAGCTTTCTAAAAACCCTGTTCCCCGAGTCATCGCAACCGTTTACACAACCGTCATCCGAGGGGTGCCTGATCTCGTTCTTATGCTACTGATTTTCTTTGGTGGCCAGATGCTGATGAACGAATTCTCGGACTGGCTCTATGAAGAATTCAACATTGATGTTTTTTTCAACATCAATGAATTTATTGCAGGTGTCATTACAATTGGTTTTATATTCGGTGCCTATATGGCTGAAACTTTCCGGGGCGCTTTTCAATCTGTCGATAAAGGTCAATTGGAAGCCGGTCTCGCCTATGGCATGAATCGCCGACAAATATTTTTCCGCATTTCATTCCCGCAAATGATGCGTCATGCACTACCAGGCCTTGGCAACAACTGGCTAGTCATGCTCAAAACAACCGCCTTAGTATCGATTATCGGCCTTGCGGATATGGTTCGGCTTGCTTCAGAAGCCGCAAAAGCCGTCCACGAGCCCTTTACATTTTTAATTCCTGTCGCCTTTGTTTATCTGCTGTTAACCGCGATATCTGAATGGGTATTGAAACGACTTGAAGTCAAATACAGCGCCGGTGTGGCGAGAGGGTAAGATGATGGAAGCGTTTTTAAGCCTGTTTGCCGATAATTCTATTTTCAACCCGACCACGCTGATGCATTACTGGGACGGTTTTGTCACGACGGTACAACTGGTGTTTTTGTCGCTGGTTATAGGGTTGATCATCGCGCTGCCTCTCGGCATTTTGCGCACATCAAAGAATCCTTTTATTAACTGGCCTATCTGGGCTTACGTTTATTTTTTCCGAGGTACTCCGCTGCTCGTTCAACTGTATCTCATCTACTACGGAACAGCGCAAATTAAAGGCATTCAAGACACCATCTTCTGGAATATTCTTTCTGAAGCGTTCTATCCATGCCTGATCGCATTTGTGCTCAATACCGCAGCCTACACGACCGAGATTATTCGAGGGGCAATTGAAGCAACGCCAAAAGGCGAGGTCGAGGCCGCTAAGGCCTATGGTATGAGTGCAGCGCAACGCATGCGTAGAATCATTCTTCCTGGAGCTCTGCGTCGCGGTCTACCGGCTTATGCAAATGAAGTCATCTTCATGCTCCACGCGAGCTCCATCGCAAGTGTGGTCACCATTGTTGACCTGACAGGCGCAGCGCGAGATATATACGCGCGCTATTACGCTCCGTTTGAAGCGTTCCTTTTTGTAGCGGCCATCTATTTGTGTCTAACGTTCACCTTGATTTATGTGTTTCGCAAGATCGAAACCCGCATCATGGCGCACACCCGCCCCATCTCCTAACGGAGCGAGCAATGCCCGAAAACGAGCACCTGCTAAATCAGCATTCGTTTATCGAAGCAACCTTAGGGAACAATCTTTGGCGCCAAAGCCAGGCCTTGTGTCTGGAGGATGGCACCAAGATAATGACACGCGCCAAAGGCGTCGTAGAGCTACTACCGATAAAACAGAATAAACGCGGCTTGCTGCTTTCCGCCGGCATCCACGGTAACGAAACAGCCCCCATCGAACTTCTTGATAAGCTACTTACAGACTGCATCTTAGGCCGGATAGTCGTTAAGCGCCCCACCCTCTTAATACTTGGACATCCTCAAGCAATAAAAGCGGAAAAGCGCTTTGTTGAACACAACATGAATCGACTTTTTATGGGCGTACACGAGCGCAAAGCATTTCGTGGATCCATTGATGCAGAGAGAGCCAACATTCTCGAGTTACAGGTTAAACGATTTGCGAGCCGACACTCCCTCATCGAACATTATGATCTACACACCGCCATTCGAGACTCGACTATAGAGCGCTTCGCACTCCAGCCAAAGCGAGAACATGAGCCAATCACCAGAGTTTCAGAACTGCACAGACTCGTGTTTAAGGATATGGGAGTCAACGCGCTCGTTTATCAGCACAAACCAGCGTCAACCTTTTCATCGTATACCTCCAGAACGTTCAAGAGCGACTCGTATACGGTTGAGCTAGGCAAGGTGCGCCGCTTTGGTGAAAACGACTTAGAGCGTTATACAAACACATATAACAGTCTTTGCGGGCGAGTATCAGACATCACACACAGCGTCCCCCCTCAAGACCATCAAATCGAGGATATCACCGAGTTTGAAGTGTGCCATGAAATCGTCAAGGATGATGCCGCATTTGAGCTACTTGTGTCTGAGGACGCGGCCAATTTTAAAGAATTCGAACAAGGCGAGATGGTCTCACGTTCGCCTTGCTCAGAGTATACCGTTCAAAATGAGCGTGAGTTTCTTATTTTCCCCAATAATAAGGTGCCCATTGGTCAACGCGCGGGACTAATGCTGAAACGCGTAAATCGCAGGTAAACCCAGTAATTGCGTCAATTCATCAAGTGCAGTCATCGACTCAGCAATCAGTCTCGGATCGGCCAAATCTGATTGCGAAATCTGATCTCTGTAGTGGCGCTCGACCCACGCCGACAAGATACCATAGAGATTATCCGTCATTAGAACCCCTGGGTGGACCGCAGCTAACTCATCTTCCGTTAGTGCAACACGTAATCTCAGACAGGCAGGACCACCGCCATTCTTCATACTTTGCTTGAGGTCAAAACTCATCACTTCTCGAATCGGATTATCGCCTGCCACAAGCTTCTTGAGGAAGCGCTGCACAGACGGCGTATCATCACATTCCGAAGGCACAACGAGCATCATTTCACCTTCGCTGGTAGTCACCAACTGGCTATTAAAGAGATAACTTGAAACCGCATCATGCAGAGGCACTTCGTGCTCAGGAACGGTAATCACCAACAGCTCTGTATCACCAAGCTTGGCTTTAAGCTCGCTGATCACCTCATCTTGTCTAAGGA
>NZ_LWFU01000451.1:0-4134 GCF_001635135.1 Oleiphilus sp. HI0080 | reverse complement strand
GGTTAAAACGCACGCAGTTGCGAAGCAATACGGCACCTATTTCATCAAGGCGCCTCTTCCCAGCGGAAGTTCCGATGACCCGACACAGTATACGGTTGACCATACAGCGTACTACTTTGTCGTTGATGCCGACGGTGAATTACAGCGGGTGCTTGAGCACAACGCGAAACCCGAAGAGCTAGCGGAGGCGCTGCGCGCTTTATTGTAGCTGCCGCGCTCACGCAACCTGGCTTTGCTTTCCGGGTAATAGCGCCGTTTCCGTTTTGCAGTTGATGAGCATCAATGGCGCGTTATCTTCGTTGCGCAAAAAGCCTTCGATATGATAATCGTCCGTTCTCTGTTTCATTAGACCCTCAGACGAGTTGTCGGTACTGAAGTTAGACCAATCATAATCAATAATATCTTTAATATTATCGAGCCTGAGCGCGGACACTCGCCCTTGATCGTGTTCAACAAATAGGATGATAGGCCGAACGCTATTTTCAGCGCGCTCTTTCGCTTGCTGAAGATGATTGTGAAATGCCTTAAGGCTATTCTCTTGAGTTCGCTTGAGCAGTATCAGCGCTTGATCCTGATTCGCCAAAATCTGACAAATACGTTCTAGGTCTCTTTGTAATTCTTTGCAGGGCTCTTCTAGGCTGTTTATAACTTCAGTGAGCTCCGCATTGGTGTTTGAATAGGTGCGTGTCCACTTGAGCAACTCTTCGACTTTTGCTGGCTTCGTCGGCGCGCTGGACTGATGTTGAATGGCGGTTTCGATTTGATCAATCCAATTGAGATGCGCGACTTCATAGTCATCCAAGTCTGTCATCAGAGCGGACATACGATTTTGATGATCATCGGAGCCAATGAGCTTGTTGAAGTCATAAAGCTCTACCGTGTTGTTTTGATAAGTGATGACTTCATGGTTGAAACTGTTGAGTTCATCAAGCTGAATGTTGCGTTTTACATCCTTCTCGATGTACAGCACTTGCTGGAGTGGAATCGCAAAGGCGGCATCCTTGGTCGAGAACGTAATGACAGACAGTTTATTGTCCTTAAAGAGCGCATATGCACTTTCTTCACTCATGAGCCTTCCTCCATAGCGCTCGCGCTAATCGACTTAAAATAGTGAAGCTAAGTATAGACGGTGCTTTAAAACTCTCCAGAAA
This sequence comes from Oleiphilus sp. HI0080, assembly GCF_001635135.1. Classification (NCBI taxonomy): domain Bacteria; kingdom Pseudomonadati; phylum Pseudomonadota; class Gammaproteobacteria; order Oceanospirillales; family Oleiphilaceae; genus Oleiphilus; species Oleiphilus sp. HI0080. The sequence goes on along the minus strand of NZ_LWFU01000451.1, from coordinate 2,983 downwards.
AAGCCAGATTTGATTCGCGGGGCCGTTGTTGGCTGGGAAACATTGCACGATGGGGGTGCTTCATTTGCCATAAGCCACTTGCTGTCGCGATGGTGATGCCTCGTTCGCCAAGGCTTGGAAGCACCTCTTGAAGAAAATCTATTGTGACTTTATGAGGGTGTGCGATGGCGATCGCTTGGCCTTTCCTTTGGGCGATATCGAGCAGTTTTTCAAACTGCTTCTCGACGTAGTCGGGGGTTTGCTCATGGTCTAGAAATACATCGCGCACCATGGTTGGAATGCCGTAGCGTTTAGCGGTGCTCGCCGCGACTGAGCTAGCCGAGGTTTTACTATCCAAGAAATACAAAGGGTATGAGGATACCAACTCCATCACCCAAGACATGGCTTTTGGATTCTGCGTTAAGGCACTGCCCATGTGATTGTTGAGTCCTACTAGGTGCGGAATGCCGACAATACTGGTTTGTAAGCTTCGCTGAACCGCAACTTTGTCCATGTCAGAGGTGAGTCCGCCAAAGCCCAGAGGAAACTGCCGAGTATTCTCCATTGGCGCATGAAGCATCACTTCTTTCCCAGCAAGATACGCTCTTTTTGAAAGTGCCAATGTGTATTTTCGTCCGGGTAAAAAAGACAGGGTAAGTGGGTAGGGCATGTCGACAAGCGCTTTACCGCGCTCATAGTGGTGACCTAGGTCATCAATTACTATCGCGATGCTAATTGGCATCGTGGACTCGGCAGATGCTCTATCATTGAAACCCGAGAGCAATGCGATGGCGAGCGCAACAGAGAGCGAGCGCTTCGTCTTACCGATGAGTCCATCGTGTTTGTAGAGGGTTGAAAAAAGCCCAGCGGTTGGCCGGGCTGATCGAAGAGCGCGCAAAATAATTAGATCTCGATTTTGAGAATATCGATCGCCTTCAAAAGGCTGATGGCCTCCTGAAGCTGGAAATCTCTTTCGAGCGCTTCTTTACGACGCTTTTGATCTGCATCTAGCTCATTATCTTCTTCTTCGCTGGACTCTGAACCGTCGTTACTTAAGTGTCCCTCAAGGTCCGCTTCGCGATAAAAGTCTTGCTCTTGCTTGTCGCTCAACTTAGCGCGGTTGACGGTAATGTCAGGCACGATGCCTTGCGCCTGAATTGAACGACCATTTGGTGTGTAATAACGAGCGGTTGTCAGCTTCAGAGCATGATCTTCGTCTAATTGCAGAATGTTTTGGACAGAACCTTTACCAAAACTCTGTGTGCCCATAATTACGGCACGATCGTGATCCTGGAGTGCGCCGGCCAAGATTTCGGACGCCGAAGCCGATCCACCATCAATGAGGACGATCACGGGCTTTCCTTCTAATGCATCGCCTGCTTCTGCGCTAAAGCTGAGCTGCGCGATCTCTGAACGACCTTTCGTATAGACAATTAAACCTTCATCCAAAAGCTCGTCCGCCATTTGAACCGCAGCTTGTAGCACGCCACCCGGATTATTGCGCAGATCGATGATCAAACCTCGCAGCTCTTCGGCTTCTTCTTTGAGGCTAGCTAATTTGTTGGAAAATTGCTCACCAGAATTTGCTTGGAATTGCGAAACGCGCAGGTAGCCATAATGCTCATCAAGTACCATTGAGCGAATACTTGGAGTTTTGATTTCAGCACGCGTGAGTGTCATTTGAATGGGTTCGCGAGTGCCTGAACGTACTAGTTTGATCTTGATTTTAGTGCCCACTTCGCCACGCATCTTATCGACCGCCTGATCTAGGCTCATTCCCTTGACCGGCTTATTGTCGAGCTCAATAATTAAATCCCCAGCCTGGATGCCGCCCAATTGAGCGGGGGTCTCATCGATTGGTGCAATGACTTTAACGAAGCCATTTTCCATTCCAACCTCGATGCCAAGTCCGCCAAATGAGCCTGAAGTGCTTACTTTTAAATCATCGTAGGCGGTAGGTTCCAAATAGGCTGAATGCGGATCAAGACCACTCAACATGCCTCTGATGGCGTGTTGCAGTAACGCGGTGTCATCAATTTCTTCTACGTAGGCCGCTTTTATCTTTCCAAATACGTCTGCAAATTTGCGTAGCTCATTCAGCGGGAGAGGTGCTGGCTCTTCGGCCTCTTGCTCTGCGACACCTTGTGCGGCGCTTTCGTCCAACTCTACCTGGTCTGAAATAGTCTGTTCTTGCTCTGCCGGGATTTCTTCGGCTATAGCGGCGCCACTAAGGCTAGCGAAAACAATAACGAATGCACTTATCAGTTTGATCTTCATTCAAGTAATCCTGATGTTTATCTTTTAAGCCAGCGAAGAGGGTTTTGCGGCTTTCCGTTTTTACGTATTTCAAAGTATAGACTGGCTTGGCTGCGACCACCGCTATTACCTGCATAGGCGAGCACTTCGCCTGGGCGCACCCAATCACCAGCTTCTCTGAGTAAACTTTCATTGTTGCCGTAAAGGCTAAGATAGCCATCCCCATGATCAATAATAATCAAAAGTCCAAAGCCCCTCAGCCAATCGGAAAACACGACATGTCCGTAATGCACCGCTGACACTTTTGCGTCTTCTCGTGCAGCAATACGTATGCCGTTTGAGCGTAATTTGCCAAGCGCCTGACGACTGCCGAAACGTTCGATGACTTTACCACGAGTAGGCCAGGGAAGCTTTGCCTTTTGCTTGCGAAACGGGGTGGATTCATCAGGGAGTTTCAGTTCTGATATGCTCTTCTCAACTTCACGTAGAAGTGTTTCAAGTCTTGTCTGATTTTGTTTGAGTTGTTCCAGCTCAGAGGTCTTGTTCTGTATGCTTTTCTCGACTTTCGCCAGAGTGAGCTTTCTTTGTGCGCTCTGCTGCTCTAAGAGCTTTCTCTTGGTTTGCAGCGTTTCTCTCGCCGCATTTACCTCTGTCTGACGTCGTAAGATTGTCGCCTGAGTATCTTCTAAATGTTCGACGTCGCGCATGAACTGCGCGACTTTTTCGCTGCGTGCTTTATGGACGTAAT
>NZ_LWFU01000450.1:0-1174 GCF_001635135.1 Oleiphilus sp. HI0080 | reverse complement strand
AAACCGCCCTTGTTCCACTGCTCGTTGATACCACGAGCAATCTTCAATGGAGAACCCATACCAACATTACGCTCGAAAGATTCGCCGTAGTTGCCAACTTGAGAAACAATGTTGTATGCCCAGTCAGCGCTTAGGCCAAGCTTTTCACCCGCATCACCTTCTGTACCCAGAAGACGCTTTTGTGAAGGCTTACCGTTCTCTTTTAAGTCAGCAGCGTTGGATGAATCTACACCCAAAAACTCTGCTTCAATCATTGCCACCAAAGACCATTTAGCAATGTTGAACCACTCGTCGTCACCTTGACGAACAACTGGGCCTAATGGCTCTTTTGAAATTACTTCAGGAAGTACCATTGCAGAATCCGGATCTTTCAAACCAATACGAATTGCATAAAGTTGAGATTGGTCAGAAGTTAGAACGTCACAACGGCCGCTTTCGAAACCTGCACGAGTTTGATCAGATGTATCAAAGGTAACCGCGGTATATTTCATACCGTTCGCACGGAAGTAGTCAGCAAGGTTCAACTCTGTCGTTGTACCAGCTTGAATACATGCTGCAGCGCCATCAAGCTCTAAAGCACTTTTAACACCCAGCTTTTTGGAAACCATGAAGCCTTGGCCATCATAGTAGTTAACACCCGCGAAGTTTAAACCAAGCGAAGTATCACGAGTATGTGTCCAAGTTGTGTTACGAGAAAGGAGATCAATTTCACCAGACTGAAGCGCAGTGAAACGTTCTTTTGCAGTCAAAGGCTTATATTGAACTTTGCTTGCATCGCCTAGGACAGCTGCAGCAACGGCCTTACATACGTCTACATCAAGACCGCTCCACTCACCTTTCTCATCTTTTTGAGAAAAGCCTGCAAGGCCGGTACTCACGCCACAAGACAACGTACCGCGCTTTTTAACGTCTTCCAATGTACCTGCTGTAGCACCGAAAGATAACCCCACTGCTAAACCAGCAGCCATTATTGAAGAGAATTTCAACATTCGTGTTCTCCTAAGTTTTTGTTGTGTATCCGTAAAAGGATGTCGCAGCGCACCTAAAAGCAACAACGAAAAGCTGACGCATGCACTGATGCTTGCTCTTCATACAAATTTGATGCCACCACGTCTCGCTTTTTTTTTATCATTCCAAACGAATCTGGACTTCGCGTTATCATTAGCGACACAAG
>NZ_LWFU01000449.1:0-3379 GCF_001635135.1 Oleiphilus sp. HI0080 | reverse complement strand
CCGCGACGGATTTAGGGTTTTACCAACAGTCAAAGCCGTTAAATAACAACACAACGAGGAATTATTGATGAAACAAGCCAAACTTCTATTTTTATTCGCCTTTACAATCGCAATGGCGAACGTGCAATTTGCAATTGCAGAGGAAGCAAACACCATCAAGGTAACGGAAGAAAACTTCACGCATGCAGAAACCGCGCGTAATTTTCGCAATTGGGCAAGTAAAGGGGCAACAAAACAGTTTGTAAAAATGCCAGGCTTACCTCCTAGAGGAAAGGAAGCGCCAACTGTGCAAATGAACGATGACACTTTGTACGGTGTTGCGATTGTAAAAGCAGTAGAAGGAAAAATCACTTTCTCAATCCCCGAAACCGACAATTATATGGCGGTGCAAGTCGTTACTGAACGAGGCCATGGACAGCACTATGTTGTTGAAGATGGCAAGTATGAGCTGCCAATAGAGTCCGATTACGCGATGCTCATTTATCGCTCTGGTACTGAGAATGGCATCGACTTCTCTAAAGAGATGCTAGAAAAAGTCGACCCATCAGACTTGAACTTCGCGACCGACTACAAGATCCAACCTTATGATTACGAGGAAGTAGAGACGTGGGTGAAGAAGTATACGGCCGAAGTGAACAGCATGGATAACTTCACTTATACATTCCCAAGAACATCTGACCTAGTGACTGATTTACACCAATGGAATCTGGAAAACGCAGCCGGATGGGGAGGTGCTAGTCCTGAGGCGTTTGTTGGTAATAAGTATGCAAATAGTCCGATCATGAAAGCCTCAACATGCTACACATCGACGTTTGAAGATCCTAAGAACAAGTTCTTCACGTCGATCACTGCGTACGACTCCGACAAGTACCTGATGGATGGTGTTCGGCACATTAGCTCAAATACCTGGGACAAAAATGCGGACGGAACGATCACCATTTCATTCAATTGTGGTGAAGACGCGAAAAACAATATAGACACCAAAGGCAACGACTTTACCTTTACGTCTCGCCATTACGGCGTCAACCCGAAAGTAATGGAAGCAAAGAAAGATCCGATTATTTCCGCCGTCAAGGCGAATTGAGTACGTTTCTATAAATAAGCCCGTTGCCAGCACCGCGTTTTTTGAGCATACAAAAAGCGACGCTGGCAGCATCTAGAGTCTTATAACCAATAGCTTCATTTCGAAGAAGGCATTGGCTAACTGGAGTGATATGGATGAAACCATTAAAAACCGCAACCTTGCTCAGCGTAGGCATTGCCGTGAGCGCCCTAACGATGCATTCAGTGGCACTCGCGCATGATCATGCTAAGCCCAAGACAATGAAAATGACTACCGATATTCCGGATGGCATTTCAACACCTAACGAGCTAGATACCCAAACACTCGGCAAGCTCAGCTTTTTTGACGGCGTACCTCAGCCAGAGACCGCTGAAAAAGTATACGACTATGTCGACTTACAGAATGCAGTCAATGCATACGTGAATGGCATTCAAATTGCCTCGATGGCGGCACTAAAACAAGGCTTACTATCATTCGGACCAGCAAACGAAACGGCTGTTCTGTTTGAAAACCTCATGGATTCTAAATCTTTGTGGCTTACGCCAAACACCACGTCGGTTTATATGGCGTCTTGGCTTGAGCTAGGAGACGAGCCGATGGTCATCGAAACACCGCCAGATGTTCTAGGCATCATCGACGACCACTGGTTTAAATACGTCGCCGACTTTGGAAGACTAGGTCCAGATAAAGGCAAAGGCGGGAAATTCCTAATCCTCCCTCCAGACTTTGAGGGCGAGGTGCCCAAAGAAGGTTACTTTGTGGTTCCGACGAAGACCTATGGTCATTGGGTCATTTGGCGCGGATTCCAAAAAGATGGCAGCCCCAAGCCAGCCGTCGATGAGACAAAGTCCCTCTTCAAAATCTACCCTCTCTCGAAGAAGAGCAACCCGCCCAAGATGAACTTTGTCAACGCATCTGGGGTGCCACACAACACGATCCACCGAATGGATGCTGAGATATACAGCGAGATTAACACGGTTGTGCAATCAGAGCCCTTGACCGGAGAGAACGAAGAAATACTTGGCACGCTTGCAGCAATCGGCATTAAAAAAGGTCAGGAATTCAAGCCTGATGAGCGAATGGAAAAGATATTGGATGAAGCTGCCAAGATCGGCGCTGCCATCGTTCGAACCCAAATGTCTAAACCAAGAAGCGATTACTTCTATTTGTATGAAAACAGTCAGTGGATAAACCCTCTCGCCTATCGCAGCCATTTATTTGAGCACGAAGGAGCGAGATTACTCGATGCACGAAGCGCTTTTCACTTTTACGCAACGGGCATCACACCGGCTATGTCAGCCAAATTCATTGGTAAGGGCTCACAATATGCGATTGCGTATTCAGACAAAGACGGTAACACCTTTGATGGCGACAAGACCTATAAAGTAAACGTACCGGCGAATGCCCCGATGAAGGATTTTTGGTCCTTTACTATTTATGACAACCAGACCCGATCCATGCTGCAAACCGATGAGCAATTCCCAGGCATTGATAGTAACAAAACAGGGTTAGTGCAAAATGATGATGGCTCTTATGACATCTACATCGGTCCGAAAGCGCCGAAGGGCATGGAAAATAACTGGATTCAAACGGTTCCAGGAAAAGGTTGGAATACGATCTTTAGACTATACGGACCTCTAGAAGCGTGGTTTGAAAAAACATGGAGAGTCAGTGATTTCGAACTGGTCGAAATGTAAGAGAACCGAACCGCTCATATCAAAATCATTTGCGGTTCGGTTTTTACCAGAGCATTTGAAGCTTTTTACAACATGAAAGCCAAGATGCTCTGGTAACCCTCCTTAGGCGATTTAGATACCTCTATACCCTTTTTACCCTTCTCTATCAGCGGCACTAAAGAAACTCGCCTCACCCCAACCTACTCTCAAGCGCAGAACGATTGTCGACCCGATTAAATCTTGTCTAGGCCAATGTTGGAATGTTGTTTGACGACAACAGTTTTTTAAGCTCAGCAATTCTGTGGTGCGCCTCTAACAGCACTTTTTGGCTTTGCTCTGGCGTAAGACCACTCTCACCAAGCTTTCTAAATGCCGGAATCTCTGCAAAGTTAGGGAGATCTTTGAGCTGCTTCTTTCCGATCAGCGTGTGCACCTGTGCAGCCACCACGATGTCAACGTAGTTGGCTGCATCACCTTCGGAACGATACCCCCAGTTTCCGCTGTTCGCGGCCACCTGCACCAGCTCATCTTGAAAACCCCAGTCTTCAAGAAGTTTAGGGCCAATCTTCGTCTTAAGTTTCTGAACGAGCTCATCCACTTTTTGCTCGATCTTCATCACCTGTGGATAATGATCGAGATG
>NZ_LWFU01000448.1:0-22885 GCF_001635135.1 Oleiphilus sp. HI0080 | reverse complement strand
AATTAATACGACTAATAAAGTGATTTGATTATGACAGTAGCAATTGGCCTCGGCGTAGGCACTAAAAACACAAACGGCGAATGGCTAGAAGTACTTTTTCCCGCGCCGTTGTATCAACCTGAATCAGCAACGGCTCAAGGTCTTCGCGACGCGCTTGAGCTACCAACAGAAAATACCACACTCACCCTGAGTGACGATCAGCTCGCTAAGCTTGCGGAAACTCATTCGCTTGGCGAAGTTTCAGTGCAAGCAGAGAAGTTAAGCGGCTCCGTCAACCCAATTGCACTGGTCATTATTGAAGAAGACGGTACAGCATCTAGCACTCCTGAAGTGTACCTAAAACTTCATCTAATCTCGCATCGTTTAGTAAAACCTCATGGCATCAATCTGGACGGAATCTTCGGCTTGCTTCCGAACGTTGCTTGGACAAACAAAGGTGCCATCGATCTGGCCGAGTTACCACAACGTCAGCTAGCGGCGCGTATGCAGGGCGAATTGCTCGAAGTAAAATCGGTGGACAAGTTCCCTCAGATGACGGATTACGTCGTGCCGAGCGGCGTGCGAATCGCTGACACGTCACGCGTTCGTCTTGGCGCTTATATTGGCGAGGGCACGACGATCATGCACGAAGGCTTTGTGAACTTTAATGCAGGGACGGAGGGCACATCGATGGTCGAAGGCCGTATTTCAGCAGGTGTTATGGTTGGCAAAGGTTCGGATCTTGGTGGCGGCTGCTCTACCATGGGCACGCTCTCTGGCGGTGGAAACATTATTATTTCTGTCGGCGAAAGCAGCCTAATTGGCGCCAATGCTGGCATTGGTATTCCGCTTGGCGACCGCTGCACAGTAGAATCAGGCCTATATATAACAGCTGGCACGAAAGTTATTATGCTAGACGCAGAAGGAAACGATGTTGATGCAGTGAAGGCGCGGGACCTTGCAGGAAAACCTGACCTGCTATTCCGACGCAACTCGGTGAATGGTCGCGTTGAATGCCTAACCAACAAAACGGCAATCGAGCTCAACGAAGCGCTACACGCTAACAATTAAACCTGCACCGCAAAAAAAGGGAGGCACTCGCCTCCCTCAATACAAACGAATAGGCCATTTTAATGCCGGATACCACGACTCCAACCATCCAACTGACTCAGGAACTCATTCAGCAACCCTCCGTAACACCGGATGACAAAGGCTGCCAAGCGCTGTTAAAAGACCGATTAAAACCATTGGGTTTCCATTGCGAGACCATGCAGTTTGAAGAAGTGACCAACCTTTGGGCGCGCAAGGGCCGAAAATCGCCCGTTCTTTGTTTTGCTGGTCATACCGATGTCGTTCCAACAGGGCCAGAGTATCAGTGGCAGTATCCGCCGTTTGAAGCGCGTATTGAAGAAGGCCATATACATGGCCGTGGCACGGCTGACATGAAAGGTAGTCTCGCTGCCTTTATGGTGGCAACAGAGCGTTTTATCGAAAAGTACCCCGACCATGTCGGCTCCATCGCATATCTAATCACCAGTGACGAAGAAGGACCCGCAAAAAACGGTACCGTGAAGGTGATCGAAACTCTTGAGTCGCGCAAAGAAAAGATTGATTGGTGTTTAGTCGGCGAACCCTCAAGCACTAAACGCTTGGGTGATGTAATAAAAAATGGGCGCCGGGGCTCTTTGAATGCAAAGCTTAAGATAATCGGTAAGCAAGGCCATGTCGCCTACCCCCACTTAGCAGATAATCCGATTCACCGCGCGTCGAAGGCACTAGCAGAACTAAGCGAAATTGAGTGGGATCAGGGCAACGATTACTTTCCTGCAACAACGTTTCAGATCACAAACTTCCAATGCGGTACCGGAGCAACCAATGTAATACCGGGCGTTGGCGAGGTACTCTTTAACTTCCGCTATTGCACTGAAGTGACCGCCGAACAGCTAACCGAACGCACAGAGGCCATATTTGAGAAGCACGGTCTACAGTACGAAATCGAATGGAACCTAAGCGGTCGTCCCTTCCTCACGGAGGCCGGCCCGCTCGTCAATGCCGCGGTTGCATCCATTAAAGAGGTTTGCGATGTTGACGCGGAGCTTTCTACGAGCGGCGGAACCTCTGACGGTCGATTCATTGCGCCCACCGGAGCACAAGTACTCGAACTCGGCCCATTAAACGCAACAATTCATCAGGTAAACGAACACGTTAGCGTGCAAGATCTTAATGACTTAACAGAAGTATACGAGCGTATTTTGATCAAGCTATTGGCGCCTTAGGCCCACTTGAAATGAGTATGGCTCGCACTTCGGTTTTGCGTTGTCCGGTTTGTTCTGAAAACCTTGTTTCTGAGCAAAGGCAATTGCGCTGCGTCAACAATCATTGTTTTGATCAGGCGAAACAAGGTTATTTCAACCTCCTTCTTAATCAGGACAAAAATAGCAGTAAGCCGGGCGATACGGTTGAGATGGTGCAGGCGCGCAAGCGTTTCTTAGAGCTCGGGCATTATCAATCAATCACTCAGCGCTGTATTGAGCTGATCTTTGCCCACTGCAACGTCGTGCGCCGTTCAAAGACCAGCGTATCCGACAGTAGTTTAGAAAGCTCATTAGAGCGTTCAGCTGGCGCATCACTCGGGCAAAAACCGATCTTTCGATATTGTGATATTGCGTGTGGCGAAGGCTATTATACTCAGCATATTTACGCATCGTTGGCAGATTCGCTTGCGTCCACAACGCTCACCGCACTGGACATCTCAACACCAGCAATACGCTCTGGCGCCAAACGGGTAAAAGACGCCTTTTGGCTTGTTGGAAATGCATTTCGATTACCACTCCAAGATACAAGCCAAGACCTTATTACCCACTTGTTTTCTCGGCCATGCCCGGCAGAGGCCGCGCGAGTACTTAAACCAGATGGTGTTTTGATTGATGTTTCAGCTGGCACCAATCATCTTATAGAACTGAGAGAAAGCCTCTATCCTGACATAAAACAGAAAGCGGTAAGTACGGACAACCCATACGAGGAATTGTACTTTGAGGCAGCGAGGGAGGACCTTCACTTTTCTTTCACGTTGGACAAGAAGAGCGAGATTGAAGACTTGATAGGCATGACACCTCATACTTGGCGAGCGTCTCAGGAAAACATTAAGCAAACCGCAGCGAGAGGTTCCTTAGCGCTAACGGCAGACGTGACAATAAAAGCCTACAAACTAAAATGAACACCCATCACCCTTCGCAGAAATCAAAGATGAATGACAAAACTAGCAGCGCCATCACAAAAAAGCCTGTAGAACTTCGCTTCAAATTATTCTTTGTATCGAGCGCCTTACTGATGCTCGCCTTGTGCGGTCTTACCTACGTCGAATTTTATATGGATCCGTCCGTCAAACAGGAAATGCTTGGTCTTATCTCTCTTTGCCTTGGCGCAATAGCGGGCGTCGGTGTCATCATCGCTTATATTACGATTCTCTGGAGCCGGCTCAAACGATTTTTCAACCATGAAGGACGACAATGACAACGCATAATAATACGCAACCCGACGTCGAGATCTACATCAAGAGTCTTGAAAACGATCAACTGTTAGCCTGGCTAAGCGACGCATTTGTCATTGAGGATGAGTCTGCTTTAAGTTACATCGATATGAGTAAAGCGCGCTCATATACAATCAAGCTTACGTACAGAGGAGCGCCACTAGAGGTTTCGATCACACCATGTGCAGCAGGAAAAGCATATACAAGCATTTGGTTTAAAAGCCAACATACGCCATGGGAAAGCGATCTAGCATGTGCAGAATCGGCACTTTCGCACATTGATACAGAAGTACGTTGCTCAGCAGAGAGCTGGGCTGAAGAAGAGCCAGAATTCAGTGAAAAATGGTGGCGGATAACCCGAAGTGAACGTGAGCTGGTCGTCTGGGGCTAGATGCTGTCACCGAGCCGAGTCAGACAGCTAAGGCAGCTAAGGCGAGTGTGTATAAAAAAGAATAAAAGCGCGGCTAATCGAACCACAACCACAACCACAAATAGAAAAGTTGAACAAAAGCCATCTTGCTTAGCCAGTGTTCAACTTTATATTGCGACAAGCACTTATTTTACGACAGACACGTTATCGGCTTGTTTTCCTTTTTCACCCATTGAGGTATCGAAACGCACGCTTTGGCCTTGACGGAGGCTTCGGCGACCGTGCCCTTGAATCGAGCGGAAGTGTACAAAAATGTCGTCCCCGTCTTCGGTTGTAATAAAGCCAAAACCCTTATTAACGTTAAACCATTTGACCGTACCAAACGTCTGGCCTTCATCGCCTGTTGCAACAGCTTGAGATTGTTTTCTGGCACCAGCCTTTGGACGGCTGCTCGTAGCGCCGCGACGCTCGCTATCGAAGAATAGGCTAGCGATAACCGATGACACAACGAACATTAAAAATGCAGCGAAATAAAACGCCACGCCGTTGTCAGTTTTCAAAAATTCGATCGCTGATTTTTCAGAAGTAAATACGTCTAGACGTGACCCAGCGAGAAAAATTAAGAAAGGAAACGGAAGTGCAACAATGGCACTAATCGTTATCTTTTTGAACATGATATTGTCTCTTTAAGAATTGTTAGTATTGTAAGTGTTGAGCTACGGATGGATGGTAGCAAGTTTACTGCTTGTCAAAGCCGCTACATTGAAGCATAAACGCACCGCATATAAAACACTGTCGTGCTTCTTTTGATCATCTTGCCGTATCAGGAATCTCAACACTAATTCACGTACCCAACGCTGACATTTGTTATAACATTTTTCGCAGTCGAATTTGCTCCAATTAGGGAATGAGAAAATAAGCTATGCCTCTATATCGCCTTCTTTATGCCGTCTTGGTTTCAACGCTTTCGCTCTTTTGGAGTGCCGCACATGCAATCGAGCACTTTGACGCCTTTGAAGATTGGCATACCAAAAAGTCCGAATACGCGAGCGTGACCTACCCTGAAGGATACGAGGTACTTGCGAACCGCTCGCTCGAGATTGTTGATGCTGTTATCCCTCAGCTCAGTCAATTTCTTGATTGGAAACCGGAGTCGACAGTGCAGATCGTCCTCTCAAATGAGACTGATCGGGCAAATGGATATGCAACACCCGCACCGTACAACAGAAGCGTACTCTACGCGACGTTACCCAGCGGAGTGTCAGAGCTTCAAGATTACGGAGAGTGGTTTGATTTCCTCATTCTTCATGAAATGACACACATTGTTCATTTAGATAAAGCGCGCGATTGGTCTTACGCGCCACGCTACGTGTTTGGTCGCAACGTGTTTACCTTTTCGAACCTGTTTCAGCCGAACTTCTTTAAAGAGGGGCTCGCTACGTATGTCGAGACTTCTTGGGATCACCACACTGGGAGAGGGCAAAGTGCATTTTTCAACATGATGTTGCGTAGCGAGGTCGCTTCAGGGCTATTACCTTTAGGGAAGGTGCAGCAAACTACGCGCCATTGGCCACTCAACAAAGCGTATACCTACGGCTTTCCTTTCTACCAGTTTTTAGATGAGCGATATGGCATTGATGCGTTAACCGGTTATATCGATACCACAAGCGGACAACTCGTGCCTTTCGTTGTCGACCGTCCTGCAAGACATAATACCGACGCAACCGGGCTTGAAGATCTGTGGTTGGAATATATGCAGTGGGTTGAAGAGCGGTATCAAGGTCAACTTGCTGCGCTTGAAGGAACGACAACGCCCTTCAGCAAAATTAGCGAGAACGGTTATTTTAACATTAGCCCCAAGGTGGATGCAGCGGGCAATATTTACTACGCCGCTTTCGACCCTTATGGGCCCAGCTATATAACGCAAGTCGATGGTGCGGGAACGAAGCGTCCGCTCGTTCGGGTGAAATCAAATGCAAACATCATTGCGGTCGATGAAGAGCATCTATGGTACATCCAACAGTCGCCTTGCACACACGTCACTTACAGCTCAGACCTCTACCGCTATAACTTAAAAACAGGACAGAGCGAGAAAGTGACCAAGTGCGGACATTACACCGATGGCGTAATACTGAATGATCGTTTCCTTGGCGTTAAAGTGCTGCATGCTCAACGCTCTATCGTCGAGGTCGATTTGAACGCAAAAGTCGAAACTACCATTTTTGAGGCCGCGAACTTCGACAACATCGGATCTCTGATCGCGATCAACGACGATACCCTCGCCTTTACATACAAGGCGGGCGCTTCGAAATGGTCTGTTCGCAGCTTGGATCTGAACACCGGAAAGAGCGATACGATCCTCGAAAGCCCAATAGATAACTACTTTGCCATTGAGTCAGGCAGGCCATCCGACAACTCGACTGAACACTTCATCGTGACGAGTGATAAAGACGGATTAATCGAACTTTGGGAACTGGATCTAACGTCGAAGCAACTTCAGCCGCTCACTCGAAGCATCGGCGGTGCAAGTGACGGTCAATACGACGTAGCAAACGACCGATTAGTTTTTCGTAGCTACTCCGAGAATGGCTGGGATATCGCCGAGGCGCCATATAAGGTTCAGCGCTACAACAGCGAGAGCAAAGAGACCTCCTTAAGGCTAGCAAAACCTGGAAAAGGATTTGAGCTAGAGGCCAGCCCAGTACCAAAGGAAGCAGCAAACGCTCAACCAGTGACACAGACCTACTCCGCGCTCGAAACGGTCGCGCCAACAAGCTGGTTTTTTGGCTACCAAAACGACAATGCGCAAAACACGCTCTCTCTTGTTTTGTCTGGCCGCGATGCTTTGAATTTTCATAACTGGGGATTGGTGGTCGGTCGCGACTTTGAGAACGATGTGAACAAACTTCAAGCGTCATACACGCTCTATAACCACTTCACCGCACTCTACTCGAAAGACTATGACTACGCGCTTGGAGGCGCATCAGCACCACCCGAGTTTGTAGATAAAACCACTCTCCTGGAGGAGAACGAAAATATCGCGCTGCTCGCTCATACAGATATTCCTTTTGACTTTTCCAACCTCCGCATTATTGGAGGCGGTAATCAAGAACAACGGGCAGCCGATTATCTTCTCAACCCTGCACTCAATAACACTCTAACCGTAAATACAGTCGGACTTGCCGTGCAATACACCGACGCGAGTTATGCTCTCTATGGCATTAGCCCCTCGCACGGCAGAATACTGTCTATGAATTTGGAGCGAGATAAGCTAGAACGGGATTTTCAAGCTGCTAACACCGATAGTTCTGATGGCAATGTTTGGACGGTTGAATGGAACGAATATTTATCGTTATACAATGCCCACACGTTAGCACTTAGGGTGATGCAAGGCTATGCGGAGCAAGGCGCGGATGTATTCGACCTCGGCGACAGTCCGAGCAGTAGCCCCTTTGAGCAGGCGATCATTCATGGTCGAGATTACCCGTTGCGCGGCTACCCCGATAGGACTAGCGAGCTAGTGGGATACAAACCAGAAATATATTCGGCAGAATATCGATTTCCTATTGCTTACGTAGATCAGGGCCTAAGCAGCTGGCCAATTGGCTTGAATACAGTTTCGGGAGCCGTGTTTTACGAAGCGGGTAGCCCCAACCGCGGCAGTCGCATGTTCGATGCAGCCGGGTTTGAGCTCAATATTGGGGTCGACTTGGGTTATAGCACGCTCCCAGTCGCCACACGCTTCGGGGTTGCGGTGCCTTTTGACCGGACTAACGCTGCGCCGGATAAAGATACGAACATCTACTTCGGTTTTGGGTATCGTTTGTAAACCATTCCTTCAGCGAACACAGCCACTTTGTTTTAGCGCTTCAACTTGGCTTTCAGAGAGGCCGATTGAAGCCAAAACCTCATCGGTATTGGCACCCAGCCTCGCACCTGCTTTAGCCGCTCTTTTCCCGAAAGGAAGCGCTGAAGCGATTTGCTTAACACGCTGGCCATCGTCGAGTGTTGCATCGATAAACATATTTCGCGCTTGGTACTGAGGATGCTGTGCAGCTTCGTTTACACTGATAACAGGCTCTACACAGGCGTCTAACTTACCAAACACATTAATCCAATGTGCCTGATCATGCTCTAAGATTTTTTGGGCAATAGCCGAGCGGAGTTGCTCCTGCGTTTCAGGGCGCTGATCTGCGATTTTACTAAGCCAATCAGGCATACCCAGTGCTTGAAGCAAAGCCATCGCGAAATTTGGTTCAAGACTGCCAACAGACAAGTACTTGTGATCAGCCGTCTTGTAATAGTCATAAAAGAGTCCGCCATTCAGCATTTCAGAACCAAGATCCGGATCCTTGCCACTAACCAACGCACCTGCACCAAACATTGTGTTTAAGCTTAATGCGGCGTCCGCCATACTGATATCCAGATAAGCGCCTTTGCCCGTAGTCTGCCTCGCAAAAAGTGCCGCCAAAATAGACATCACAGCATGATGAGAGCCCCCAGCAATGTCTGCGATCTGGGTCGCGGAAAGAACCGGGCCGGTCTCTTTACGACCTGAATAACTCGCCAACCCAGATAGCGCAAGATAGTTGATGTCATGACCTGCCCTGGCTTTGTATGGACCGTTCTGACCATATCCCGTCACAGAGCAATAAACGACTTTTGGGTTTACGCTAGACAAGGCCTCGTAATCGAGGCCAAGTCGCGCCATAACACCTGGACGGAACTGCTCAACAACGATGTCGTAGCTCGGCACCAACTGCTCAATGATCTCCTTGGCTTGCGGGTTCTTGAGATCGATCGCAATCGACTTTTTATTTCGATTAATGGTCGCATGTGCGGCCGAGACCTTACTCTTGCCTTCGCCAACCATTGGCGGCATCAACTTTAGCAAGTCGGGGCGATTAGGCGCTTCTACACGTAGCACCTCTGCCCCCATATCGGCAAGAAGCTGCGTGGCATACGGGCCTGGAAGAAGTGTAGAAAAATCGAGAACACGAACGCCCTCTAACGGTAACGACATAAAGCACCCTTTTAGATTGAGAAAAAGAAAACAGGGTAAGAGGCGTGCTCTTACCCTGTTGACGATCGCTCTATTCTTATCGCTTTTTTAGACCATGCTACGCGCAATGATCAACTTCATGATTTCATTGGTACCCGCATAGATCTTTTGTACCCGAGCATCGGCATAAGCACGTGCTACCGGGTACTCCCACATATAACCATAACCACCATGCAACTGAAGACATTCGTCGATCACATCACACTGAATCTCAGTAGTCAGATATTTGATCTTCGCTGCCGTCACAACATCGAGTTTGCCTTCGATATGCAGCTCTAAACACTTATCAACAAACACGCGCGCCATAGTGAGCGTCGAAGACATTTCCGCCAGTTTGAACTGCGTGTTTTGAAACGCAGAAATCGGTTTACCAAACGCTTTGCGCTCTTTCACATAAGCCACTGTCTGATCAAAAATTGACTCGGCACTCGCGATCGCATTCAGTCCAACAGACAAACGCTCCTGCGGAAGCTCTTGCATTAAGTAGATGAAGCCCATGCCTTCTGCGCCCAACAGGTTTTCCTTAGGGACTTTGACATCCTGAAAGAATAACTCAGAGGTATCTTGCGCCTTCATTCCGATTTTTTCGAGGTTTGACCCTTTTTCAAAACCAGGCGAGTTTGCTTCAACAAGCAACAAGCTTGTACCTTTCGCACCGCCCTCGGGGTCAGTCTTCGCGACCACAATATACAGGTCGGCCAACTGTCCATTGGTGATGAAGGTTTTTGACCCATTCAGTACATAGTGATCGCCGTTAAGCACAGCATTGGTCTTAACGCCCTGTAAGTCAGAACCAGTCCCCGGTTCTGTCATTGCGATGGCCGTCACGATATCACCGTTGACACACCCTGGGAGGTACTTCTGCTTTTGTTCTTCAGAACCATATCGTTCGATGTAAGGCACAGCGATGTCAGAGTGGAGACCGAAGCCAACACCACTCAATCCAAGTTCAGCAACCACTTCATCCACAACCGCGTTATAACGGAAATCCGCACCTACACCGCCGTACTCTTCCGCAACCGTTGGTGATAAATAGCCCTGTCGCCCGGCTTTAGTCCATAGCTCTCGTGCAACGTGGCCATCTTTTTCCCATTGCGCGTGATACGGAACGGCCTCGTCTTCAAGAAACTTTTTCAGACTATCGCGAAACATTTCATGTTCAGATTCATAAACTGTACGTTTTATCATTGTTCTACCCCTTGATTAGTTTTAATCCGCGTCTTTGAATTCGTTACCTGAGGCCGCCATCTCTTTAAGTAATGCCGGTACCGCAAATCGTTCTCCATACGTTTCGTGCAACGCTTCCGCCCGCGCAACAAACTCGGTAATACCTGTTTGATTGATGAACTGTAAAATACCCCCGGTCCACACTGGGTAACCAATGCCCATAATCGAGCCAATATTGGCATCACGGACACTCGTCAAGACCTTCTCTTCCAGGCAGCGAACAGTCTCAATGGCTTGAATGTAGAGCAGCCGGTCTTGTAAATCTTTCAGTTCGAAGTCTGCTTGGCCACCAAATAGCTCAGGCAGCCCGTTCCATAAATGCTTTTTGCCATTTTTGGGATATTCGTAGAAGCCGCCGCCCGCCAGTTTTCCTGGACGACTTGCCTCAAGCATCTTATCGACAACCGCATCGGCGGGATGAGCGCGGTATGGCTTGCCCTCAGCTTCTAAGTCTTTGATCGTTTGATTACGGATCTTCTCCATTAACGTCATGCTTACTTCATCGGTCACAGCAAGTGGACTTACCGGGAAGCCTGAGAGAAATGCTGCGTTTTCGACCGCCGAAGGAGAGACACCCTCCCCTAACATCGCGATGCCCTCGTTCGCATACGTACCAAAGACGCGCGACGTATAAAATCCACGGCTATCGTTAACGACAATAGGCACCTTTGAAATCTGTTGAACGAAATCATATGCACGCGCGAGCGTCTCATCAGAGGTTTGCGCACCACAAATGATTTCGACCAATGGCATTTTGTCTACTGGCGAAAAGAAATGGAGGCCTATGAACTGTTCTGGACGAGCAGAGGCTTCTGCCAATCCGGTGATTGGTAAAGTGGATGTATTTGACGCGAAGACCCCACTCGCTTGCATTTGTGCCTCTGCTTCTTGAGTCACTTTTGCCTTTAATCCACGATCTTCAAAAACGGCTTCGATAATCATATCGCAACCGGCTAAATCTTCCGCGTTCTCGGTTGGATGGATAAGCGCGAGCGTTTCATTGCGCTTAGACGCACTCAATCGGCCACGTTTCACCTTCTTATCAAGAAGGTTCTCGCTGTACGCCTTACCCTTCTCGGCAGACTCAAGAGAGACATCTTTCAAAACGACTTCAATGCCACGCGTAGCAGCGGAATAGGCAATTCCCGCTCCCATCATGCCGGCACCCAAAACACCGAGTTTCGTGAACTTGGCCTTTTCGATACCTGCAGGACGAGCTGCCCCCGCATTGATTTCGTTTAGTTGATACCAGAAAGTGTTGATCATGTTCTTTGAAACCTGACCGCACACCAATTCAACGAAATATCGTGTTTCGATTCGCATCGCTGAATCGATATCAACTTGCAGACTTTCTACCATCACCGACAAGATTGCCTCAGGCGCAGGGAGCACACCTTTGGTTTTGTCTCGCATCATTGCAGGCGCAATCGGCAGCATTTTGGCTAGCGCTGGTGTACTCGGCTTCCCGCCAGGCACTTTATAGCCTTTGACATCATATGGTTGTTGCGCCTTGAGATTTGCCTTGATAAAAGAAGTCGCAGCATCGAGTAATTGGTCCTCGGTATCGACAATGTCGTGAATCAAGCCAAGCTCTTTGCCTTTCTCAGGTTTGAACTGCTTACCCTCGGTTAGGTAGGGCAACGCTGCTTGCAGACCGAGCAAGCGAGACATGCGAACGACACCGCCGCCTCCAGGCAATAAGCCCAGCGTCACTTCAGGTAGACCGAGCTTTACGCCTTCGCTTAAAGCGATGCGGTGGTGGCATGCAAGCGCCAATTCCCAACCACCGCCAAGAGCCGCACCATTGATACATGCAACAACCGGTTTGCCGCATGTCTCAAGGTAGCGCATAGCCACCTTGATGCTTTGAACCATGTCGTATAATTCTTTGGCATTTTCCCTTGTCGTAGCATACAAGTCGTCAAGATTTCCGCCCGCAAAAAACGTGGACTTATTTGAACGGAAAATAACACCTGCAAACTCGTCGGCCTTTAGCTTTTCTACGGCCGCGCACAAGGACTCAGTAAACTCTTGGTCCATTAAATTCGCACTAGAATTAGGCTTGTCCAAAATAAGATGGACGATATTGTCCTGATCTTTTTCGTAAATTACTGAACTCATTGTCTTCTCCTAATTCTTAAACGCGCTCGATGATCGTTGCGATACCCATACCACCACCAACACATAATGTTGCCAATCCAGTTTTCAAATCACGGGCCTCAAGCTCATCAAGCAAAGTCCCCAGAATCATTGCGCCCGTTGCACCAAGCGGGTGCCCCATGGCAATGGAGCCGCCATTCACGTTGACCTTTGCCTTATCGACACCCATCTCATCGATAAAGCGCATCACGACAGACGCAAACGCCTCGTTAACTTCGAACAAATCGATGTCATCAACACTCATGCCTGCAACTTTCAGCGCCTTGCGTGCTGAAGGCGCAGGACCTGTCAGCATAATTGTTGGATCAGTCCCTACCACAGCAGTTGCAACAACGCGGGCTCTAGGCTTCATCCCAAACTGCTCTCCCGCGGCCTTGCTTCCAATCAATACCGCGGCAGCGCCATCGACAATACCTGACGAATTGCCCGGAGAATGCACGTGATTAATTTGCTCAACCTGCGGATAACGCTTACGTGCAACACCATCAAAACCCATCTCACCCATCATCTGGAACGAGGCTTTTAGGGCGCCCAGTGTTTCTTTGGTGCTATCAGGGCGAATTAGCTCATCGTGGTCCAAAATGGTGATACCATTTCGGTCTACCACAGGCACCACAGATTTGTCGAAAGAGCCGCGTTCCCATGCTGCGGCCGCTTTTTTGTGCGACTCTGCGGCAAATGCATCAACATCCTCTCGCGTGTAACCACCCAAGGTTGCAATCAAATCTGCACCAATCCCTTGTGGCATAAAACCCGTATCAAAATTTGTTTCAGGATCCATCGCCCATGCGCCACCGTCACTCCCCATCGGGATACGAGACATAGACTCGACGCCACCGGCGACGACGAGGTTCTCCCAGCCAGAACGTACTTTCATGGCCGCGGTGTTTACGGCTTCAAGGCCTGATGCACAAAAACGATTCAACACCACTCCCGCTACATCTTCGTCCCAGCCAGCGGCGAGCGCAGCCGTTTTGGCGATATCTGCGCCTTGGTCTCCAACGGCTGTTACGCAGCCCATGACGATGTCATCTACCGCCGAGGTGTCAAAACCATTACGCGCTTGAAGCGTATTCAACAAATCAGACAGCAGGGTTACGGGTTTTACTTCGTGAAGGGCGCCGGTGGCTTTACCTTTGCCTCGAGGTGTGCGAATCGCATCAAAAATATAGGCTTCGTTTGTCATTATTGATCATCCTGTGTGTTCGGAAGCTAAGCGACAACGAATATATAGGAGTGAGATTTCCGCTCCATGATATTTGCTAACAATAGTGTTGATAATTTCTTGCACAACATGAAGGTGCGCACTGTGGAAGGTAAGTTATTGTTATTTGGATTAATTCTTTGTTAAGTGGCTACATAACGAGTCTAAGTTACCCGCTTGGAGATAGGCCTTTAGTCGCGATAAGAGGACGGGGAATTACCGGTCCACTTTTTAAAAGCCCGATTAAACGCCGCGGCCTCCGAGAAGCCTAAAGTATCGGATATTTGCTGAATGGTAAGCTCGCCATGCTCAAGCAGTTCTAACGCTTTCTCTCTGCGCAAACTATCTTTAATTTCCTGGAAGCTATGACCTTCCTCTTTCAAGCGGCGCCGAAGAGTATGCGTGGTTGAACCAAGCTTGTCTGCCACATCATCGAAAGTCAGCGTTGTGTGCCCCCAAGAGTCTGGGTCAGCCGCAGCGCTTGCATCATTCAAGACACGTCTCACTTGCGCCGTTACGCTGTCGTCGGCACGAAATTGGGTCAACAAAGACTGCGGCGCGTGATTGAGGAAATCCGTCAGAGCATAGCTGTCTTGTTTAATCGGTAAGGCCAGCATTCTTCGATTAAACGCAATGAGATTGCGTTTCTGAGAAAATACATGCCGACAGGGAAACATTAAATCGAACTCGTCCGCATATTCTGGCTTGTCGAATTGGAACTCAACACGATCAAGTAATAACGGCCTGTCTACCATCCAACATGAAAGTCGAACCCATATGATGAACATGGACGTTGTCAAAAATGCATCGTCGACATCCAAGGCATTGGACCACTCAAAGGCAAGGCGCGCTTCGTCACCCGACTCCTCAAGCTTGATCTTCAAATCATCACTAACCAGCGCGATAAATCGCGCGCTTCTCAACAATCCCCGCCGAAGGTTGCCAGCAGAAATGATCGCGTGACACATCATTGAAAAAGTACCTAGTTTCAGTGGATGGCTGAGAAAGCCACCACTCTCATCTTCCATGTGACGCCATAGGGTGATCAGAAAGCTACCCAGATCCTCAAGAGGAAAACGAGCGCCGCCATCCGAGGCCTCTAGCAGATGACACCATTCTGGAAGCCCTGCTTCATCACAGACCCTGCCTATATCAACCCCTCGAGCGCGCGGCGCGGCCAAAAGAGAGTCGATGAGCGCAAGTGGCAGAGAGTGTTGACGCTTCACGTTACTTAAACCGAGTGTCCAATGAGCTTACTTGTTAATGACTTGATATCTTCGACTACCATATAGTTTACCGGCACCAATAGTAAGGTAATCAAGGTGGCAAACAGAATTCCAAAACCGAGAGAGACAGCCATTGGTATTAAGAATTGCGCCTGCGTCGACTTTTCAAATAACAGGGGCATCAAGCCAATAAACGTCGTCAACGAAGTGAGAATAACAGGTCGAAATCGGGATGCGGCTGCCGAAGAAACCGTCTCATACAAATCTTTGCCCTCACTTCGCCTTTTATTAATAAAATCCACCAACACTAAGCTGTCATTTACGACAACGCCGATTAACGCCAACATGCCCAACAAACTGATGAGCGTCAGATCCATGCCCATGATCATATGGCCGCCAATCGCCCCGATGGCGCCAAAAGGAATCACAGACATCACAATGATCGGCTGAAAGTAAGACTTGAACGGGATCGCGAGCAAACAGTAGATCACAAACGCGATAAAGATCAGGCCATACTGCAAACTCCCGAATGACTGGCGCTGCTCTTTCGCCTCCCCCTCAAATTGATATTGCACATCAGGATATTGAGCGAGTAATTCGGCGATGTACTCGTTAAGTTCACGCTGAAGAACAAGCATATTGGTATTCTGCTTGTCTACATCGGCGCGCACGTTGACCGTTCTGTTTTGATCTATGCGAGAGATAGAAACTGGGCTCAGGTCGGGCGTCAACAGGGCAACCTCATCTAGAGGCACCCTATCTCCAGTTGGCGTGGTGATGAGTAAATCGCGCAGTGTCTTGGTGCTCTGTCGCTCCTGTAATGGGTAACGCAACATCACTTTAATATCGTCTTGTTCACGCTGAATGCGCTGAACCTCGAGACCATAGAATGCTTGGCGCACTTGGGATACCACCTGCTGGCGCGTCAAGCCAAGCACATAGGCCACCGATTTGAGCTCAATCTCATAGACTTGTTTACCAGCTGATAGCGTATCCTGTATATCAAACACACCTGGGTATTCTCTTAGCTTTTCTTTGACCTTATCTGCCACTGCACCAAGCGTATCAAAATTTTGACCGCGCAATTCAATATCAACCGGATCACTAACACGGCCAATCTCAGCTCGATAACTAATCGAATCGGCGCCTGGAATTTCGCCAACTAGCTGTCGCCATTCGTTCACCAATTCTCTACTGGTAATCTGCAAGGTACGATCTTCCGGAGGCGTAATCTCAAACATCACCCGCCCATAATTTGAACCTCTGCTACCGCCAGCAGAACCTGTCGTCGCCATGATATTTTCAACAACCGATTCGCCAGAATCAGGGTCGATATGGGTCGCTTGCAACGCTTGTGCTTGCCTAAGCATAAATTGCACATGCTTGTCCGTTACTTCTCCGGGTGTACCAGCAGGCATCGACAAAGACGCCCGCGCAACTTCGCTTTGTACTTTTGGGAAAAAGATAAATTTAAGCCAGCCGGTGCTTAAAAGTGTGCTAAGCACGATGAGAAGGCACACCGCAAAGGTGAGGCAGGCGTATCGGTATCGAATGACATTTCTTAAGAGTGGCTGATAATACGACAAAACGAAACGTTCAAACCCTGTCGCGAAGCGCTCCTGATAAACAAGTAATCGACCAAAACCCGTATTTGATGCGCTCGAATTTACTCGGATATTTTTAAGATGCGCAGGCAGAATAAGCTTGGATTCAATCAACGAGAACAAGAGAATCGGAATAACCACGACAGGAATCGCAGCAAACAACTGTCCGCGCACGCCTTCTATAAAGGCTATCGGAAGAAACGCCGCGATGGTTGTAAGAATGCCAAAGGTAACGGGGACAGCGACTTCTTTTGTGCCATTGATGGCTGCCTCGATCCCACTCTCCGATTTACGTAAGTGCGAATAGATATTTTCACCCGTGACAATCGCATCGTCGACAACAATACCTAGAATGACAATAAAGCCAAACAAGCTAATGATATTGATCGTCACACCAAACAATGGCATCACGAAAAACGCCCCCATGAACGACACAGGTATTCCAATACAAACCCAAAATGCGATTGCCGGCCTTAGGAATAGCGTGAGTAATAGCAAAACAAGAATGCCGCCTTGTATGGCGTTGTTCGTTAGTGTCTGTAAACGCTTCTTGACGATTTTTGAACGATCACGCCAAGTAGTGACCGTTAAAAACTGAGACGATTTGACGTCGTACTCCGCGACGTACTCTTTAACAATATCTGCAACATCAATGGCGCTCTCAGCACCAACCCTGTAAACCTCGATCAATGCCGCACGCTTCCCGTTAAAGCGAGTGATCGAAGAGACCTCCTCAAAGCCATCGATCACCGTGGCAACATCGCCAAGGCGAATTTTGCTGCCGTCTTTCGTGCTATCAATCACGATATCTTCGTAATCACCCTTGCCATACGCTTGGCCTGTTGAACGAAGTAAGACATCCCCTCCCGTCGTGCGCACCGTTCCTGCGGAGATATCGATCGAGTTTTCTCGAATCTTGCTCGCTAGATTTGCCAAGGTATAACCATAACGTTGAAGCGTTTCTTCGGATACCTGAATGAACACTTCGAATTCGCGAACGCCATCAAGCTCAACCTGACTAATCCCCTCCATCTGCAGCAAACCATCCCTTATCCGAGACGCTTCAAGGCGCAGCTCTCTTTCCGATAAGTCGCCGAAAACCGCAATACCGATCACCTCACGCTGACGCTTGGCGAGTGCGACGATTGGCCGCTCGGCATCTCCGGGCAGATTATTAATGCTGTCAACACGATTTTTAACATCAGAGAGCAGCGTTCTCGCATCGTATCGCTCGTCTACCTGAATAGAAACAGACGCAGAACCCTCGTTCGACGAACTGCTTAGCAGCTCAATACCTTCAAGGTCTTGAACAGCTTGCTCTACCTTGATCGCGACTGACTTTTCAATATCCGCTGGCAAGGCGCCCGGAACGGCAATGCTCACTTGAATAACGCGCGGCTCGACGGACGGAAATACTTCTAAGGGGATATTTAGCTTAAGCGATCCTAACCCGATGAGAACAATGGTGATCAACAACAGGTTGGCAGCAACACTATTACGAGCGAACCATTCAATCATTGGTCGGCCTTAATATGTATTCTGGTTCCGCTAGGTAGGCTTCCAAGGATCGTTGTGATTAATTCATCGCCTGGCGCGAGACCACTCTCAATAACACTTTTATCTGAAGTTCGGTGCAAGATTGTAACCGGGCGCTGAACTAGCTGATCTCGATCATCCCCTTCGACAACATACACATAGCTATCTTGATAAATAAGCTCGTTCTCAACGACAATCACGCCTTTGAGCTCTTGGCCGATTATACTTGCACTAACGTACTGGCCAGGTAAGAGAGCTGCTTTGTCTGCGCTCGAAAAAGGCCCATCAACATGCGCTACGATCGTTGCTTGTTGAGTAAGCGGGTCAAAGCTCGATTCCATGCGTTCATATCGAGCGAGCCAACGTTCGTTTGTTCTGGATAAGGTATTCACAAGCTCGATTTCTATCGGAGCCTTATCCGAAGCCCCTCCTTCATCGCCTCGCAACAAAAGTAAATCTGCCGCTTTTACCGGCAGACGTATCTCAGCGACACTGTCTGCGAAGCCGCGACCAAGTTCTTGCGTTGTATTCACGTACGCGCCCTGATCAACAGATACACTTCGGATAATACCGTCAAAACCCGCTTTAACTGCTGTTCGCTCTAAATCCTGCCTAGCAATCTCTACCGCAGTTTTTGCAGACTCCAATCGCGCCTCGGCAGATATGAGATGCGGCTTACGCAGCACGTAGTCTTTCGCTTTACCGTCGGGGCCTCGCTTCGCCCAATCACTCTCAGCCTGATCGGCTCGAGCACGTTCATCGGCAAGCGCTAGCATCGCAGCCGCATAATCGGCCCGCGCGTTCGCTAGCACCACTTGAAACTGAGAGCGATCCAGTTGCAGCAGAACCGTTTCCTTATCGACACGATTTCCATCCCGAAATTTGTCCGATTTTGAGATCACTTGCCCCGCAACCAGCGCGTGGATGCGGAAACTTTCCGCAGGCTCAATTGTCCCGAAAGATTGGACGACAACGGGGAAATTAGTTGGTTGCAACTTTCTCGCTTCGACCTGAAGCGCCCTGACACCCACAGACTCACCTCTCGCCGCACTTGGCGCAGAGCTCTTAAAAAATTGCAGTGAAACGTAGGTGATAAGTGCAATACCCAATATGAGCAACGCCTGCTTCATCTTACTTGGCCCTTTCGATAATTTGGGAATAAAAACCATGCGGAAAACAATAAAACGTTAATGGACTCGCCAAAACAAGATACCTTATGATCATAGGTTCGCGGTGCAGATGTTTACTATTTATCATCAGTATAAAGGTTAATGCTCTAAAAAAATAAACATACAGAAGAGAACAACTTCTTATGGCAGATCTCACGATTCGAAACCTCATATACTCTTCATTAGGCGTTGCTTTAGCCGCCTCTTATCTTTACGTTCACACTCAACCTGAGCCCTCAAAAAATACGCCCTTGGTTGCGAGTGACGAACATGTGGCGGCTAAGCAAACAGAAAAGAATAGTCAGAGCGCAGTTACCGTAAAACATACGCATGCTGCTATTTCCGCCAAAAACGATTAATCAAAAGGCTTGCCACCGCAAATCAAACGGTAAGAGAAGAATATCTACCGTAACGCCTGCCCTCTCCGTTATAATTCAGATTCAATCGAAGAAGTATTTCGGCGAATTTTATTCGTCGAGCTAATCCCTATGATGTACCTACGGTTAATCTACAATGCCCGACCACCAAGAGTTAGCGACAAAGCTTGAAGCCCTCGAGATAAAGCTCGCCTTCCAAGAAGATACCATTGATACACTGAATGCAATGGTCACTAAACAAGACAAAGAGATCCAAGAGCTTTGGTCTGCGAATAGATTGCTCAAACAAAGCCTCAACGAGATGAAGTCTGGAAGCGACGAAAATGATGGGCCGGAGCCACCACCGCCGCACTACTAATCGCAAAATTGTTTTGCCTAACCAGTGATCGCGTTTTTTAAACCCAAATACCTCTCAAGATTCAAAACACCGTGGTTTACAAGGCGCGGCGGGATCGATAATATTTTCGGTGCATGGATGCAGAACTAACGTCAGAGGAAGGAATCCCTGACAACATCGCAGTCGTTTCAATAGCGGACTGCTCTGCTCCATGTGTTTTCTCACATACATTACAAGGAGCAGTATATGTTCAATATAAAATCTTTTGTTTCTCTCGTTTTCGCAGCCGTGTTTGCAGTGTTATTTATGCAGGCATCTCTCACGCATGCCAACGAGCCAGAGCCCGCCATCGCCTCCGCACAACAGGTCAACATCAATACAGCAGATGCTGAGGCAATTGCTTCGACCTTAAAAGGAGTAGGTATGAAAAAAGCGCAGGCAATTATCAATTACCGCGAAACCTATGGCCCATTCCATGATATTGAGGAGCTGGCTGAGGTCAAAGGTATCGGCAAAAGTACCCTAGAGAAGAATGCGGGAATGGTTGTTGTAAAATAAGGGCTAAACCCAAAACGTAATAGATATAAACAGCCAAGCTCTACAGAATTTCCGGAGGCTTGGCTGTTCTACCCCATCGAAACAAATACTCAAAACACGCTTTGAGAACAAATAACCTAACTATTAAAAACTTTTTTTTTGGGGGGGGGATCAAAGGTATCTATCACCATCAAGCCATAGTCGAGGCCCTTGAGTTGAGGCGTCTTCACCGGTCATTGCAGCAACGCTTAAACCAACCATTCCAGCATAGATCAAACTTAACAACAGCACCGACACCTTAATCCCCAAACAGTTTGAAAGGCCATAAACTATTTTACTCTCGTCATTACTGCCTTGAGCGCGATGGATAGAACCGAGCACGATACCCCAACAAACAAATACTAGGGTTTGCGGAACTGGCATCACAAGAACACCAGATACTAAAGAATAAAGTAATCCCGCCAACCAGGATAAGAAAAACGCATCGCTACGCGAGTAAAAACCGACACGATACACATGAACAAAGTACAAACGCATTGTCCAGCCAACCATCAGCAGAGCGATGGCAACGGCAACTGCTCCCCACTCATATAGCATTTCGAGCAAGAAATTATGAGGATGACCTACACTACTGACACCCGATAGATCTGAATATAGGCCAGGACCAATGCCTAGAAGCAAATGACGCCACTGCAAATGATCAATAACCGATAACCATATCGGAAGCCTTCCCCCATCACTCAAATACTGGGCAGACACAGATGAAGCCTCGTCAAGCTGAAAGCCATTAAGCAGCCCATACGCAGATACAAACGCAACTAACGTATGCACTAACAGACCGACAAGAAGTCTTCTATTAAAAAAGAGCAGCGCGAACAGCATTAACGACCAGCACAATGCGATACCAAGACCACCACCAACGAACATTAACATCAGATTTGCGAACAAAATTAAGTGTGCGGCAACGGCTATGCGCTTTACGGTCAACAAATAACTTAACAGAGGGAGAACGAAAACCTGCGCCTGATTAAAAAAGCGGATGTTGTCGAAGCCAAAATAGACGATCGACGCTTTAATACTGTCTCCCTGAAACACCGCAAAACCAAGAAACAAGGTTGAATAAATGATAACACCAGAATGAAACACAACTACCAAGCACAGCACTAATGACGTAACACCCGCATCCAAAAAAACGGCCAAATATAGACAGGTGACGAAAAGCAGAGCGAACAACGTGACATACATTAGCGAGTTCACTATATCCGAACTTAACACTGCGGATATGCACCCAAAGCCAATCACTAACGCCATCATAGAAAATATTCGGGGCAACAACAGAGGCGAATCGGCTCTAGTAAATTGTTCAAACGATCTAGCACTAAAACAAAACAAAACCCCGACACAGCAGAGTAACATCGCTTGTGCTAAACGCTGACTATCATAAAAAGAATCAGAGATACTGAAAAAGAACTGAGATAATGATAAGAATAAAAAGGCGATAAAGCTTAAAACGAAGATCGCTTTTTGGAGAATCATAATAACTACTCTAAAAAAAAGGGCCCGTCAGGGCCCTTTTCTAATCCTTTAGATCGGATTAACTTTCTGTACACTCACCTGGACGGTACTTAGCATCCATTGCGGCAGGGAT
The DNA here is from genome assembly GCF_001635135.1 of Oleiphilus sp. HI0080. Lineage (NCBI taxonomy): Bacteria > Pseudomonadati > Pseudomonadota > Gammaproteobacteria > Oceanospirillales > Oleiphilaceae > Oleiphilus > Oleiphilus sp. HI0080. The sequence goes on along the minus strand of NZ_LWFU01000448.1, from coordinate 920 downwards.
AGTACAACGCCAGTCACCATCAATACTTCGGTTAAGCGTAATCGTCTGGCCAAGAATCGAAACGTTCACGTTCTGAAGAGTACACGTAATCTGTCCTTCAACCGTTGCTGTTGGCTGAGTTACAGCTAGCGTGCAGTAAGACGTGCCAGCTGAGCCAATGTAGCCAATATCAGCTGGGTCAAGTGACACAGCTTCGCCTTGGTTTGCGATAACTTCGAACTGCGTTCGCAAAGGAGTGATTTCCGCAAGCGCCGCAGTTGTTTGTGAACGAATAGTGTAATCCTGATACGCAGGAATCGCGACTGCTGCCAAAATACCGATAATCGCAACTACGATCATCAATTCAATAAGGGTAAAACCTTGTTGTGCTGCTTTCTTCATAGAGTGCATGTTTTTCATTCTTTAAATCTCCGCTGATTAAATATAAAGACCGCTCGCTTTGCTTAACTTTTGTGTCGAAGAAAACTGCCTCCGACGTTTCGCTAAGTGAGCTCATCTTTGAACGTGAGCTTTGTTAAGCGCGTCTAACCTAACACTAGCAGAGGTCGTGCCAAGCGCAAGAAAATAATTTGTTTTGCTTATTCAACAATGACTTACCTCGCTTTTATAGCTTTCACTCGAACGAGCTAACTCCTCGCAGCTACCTACAAAGGACATACAAAAGTGTCAAATTTTGTCACTATCTGTTTATTTCGAGCGACATTGCATCGGTTTAACCACAGGAAAACCGCGCCTACCTTAAAATTCCTTTTAAAAACCGAAACTTGCTCTACACTTTTAATTAAATTCCTGCATATAAATACTGATGCGTTAAGTTCGATTGCTCGCATTTATAAGCAGAACAACTTAGCTAACTTATATTTGTATATAAATTCAGCGATTTAAATAAGACACAAGCAGCAAAGAGAAACGCATACGCA